>NZ_JBGSUU010000125.1:0-52202 GCF_041753295.1 Geminocystis sp. | reverse complement strand
TTTGGTGAAGCCTTAGAAGCGTTTCGCACCGCCATATCTTTTCGCTTTTTTCAATGGTTAAAAGATAATATTGAGGTATTTACTAATTATAAAGCAAGTTTGGGCTTTGTTTGGGCATAATTTTTGTTTAAGTACCGCTAAGTATTTATTCTTAGGGAAATGAGAAAAAAAATCAAAAATAATGACACAAATTCTGATATATTCTTGAGAGAAAGTCATATTAAAAATGATATACTGCTAAAAACTAAACATAAATTTTAAAATCAACTCAAAGGAGAAACATGGTATTAAATAAATTTTTTGGCAAGAAAAAAGAAACTTATTTTTTAGAAATTGAAACAAAAACTGACAGTGAATCTTCCTCAACAGTAGTAAATTCTACTTCAGAAATAGCAACTACCGAAGAAAAAGAAGCCATAGTCACAACAACGATTAAACCTCAAGTTAATATCAGTGACGATACACCAGAGTGGGTAAAAGCTATCAAAAATTATTCCCATCAAAGTAATAATACTTCCACTTCTGAAGCAGAAAATTTTGCGGGTAAATATGTTAGTAATAGCGTACCACAATCTCATCGTCGTCCTGGCCCTAGTTTAGACGGTTTTAAAAGTATGGCATCAAAAATTGGTAAATAAAGAATAAAGAATTAGGAATTAAGGATTAAGAATTATAAAGATTTTCTCCATTATCAATTATTAAAAAATGTCTGATTCTTCTCTCAAAATTTTACTTAAAGATTTAAACTTTGTTTCTTATATAGAAGAAAAAGGAGTTATAAATCCTGAATTAGAAGGTAAAATTGGAATTTATGCTATTTTCAATGAAGATAAAATATTAGAATATGTTGGTTATTCTCGTAACTTATTCATGAGTTTAAAACAACATTTAGTGAGACAACCCGATAAATGCTATTGGTTAAAATTTTATCTCACCCCGCACCCCAGTCGGACTATTTTAGAGGAAATTCGGAGTAACTGGTTAACAGAAAATATTAATTTACCAAAAGGAAATAATGAAGAAGAAAATTTATGGATACAACCCATTGATGCTAAATTGACAATGACAGAAGAAGATAAAATTGAATATCAAAAAAATGATGAATTAGGCAAAATTAAATTTCTCAAAAAAATAGCCAGAAGGTTAGAAGAAAAAGTCAAACAAAAATTAGAAAATCGAAAAGTAACCATGGAAATTCGCTTCAATCCAAAATTGAAAGAAGATGGTTTATTAGATTTAAAATAGAGAAAAAAAGACAATTGACGAGTAAAATAAACATCAACAACTTGTATATTTAATTAATTAGATAAAAATTATGTTTCGTCGCCTTTTTGCTATTATTATTATCTCAATCTTCTTTTTTCTCACTACTGGGATTTTTTCTCCTCCTGCTGAAGCACTTGTGCAAATAAAAGTTACAGATATAAACTACAAAGAATGTCCTATAGGAGTAGGAGAAGGAAGTGTTACCAGTGGAGGAAGCGCCTTACCGGCAACTTGTTATTTAATTACAGGAAAGACTAACAATACATCAGGAAAAATTCTCTACGATGCTGATGTTTTTGGTAGAATTTACGATGCTAATAATGAACCAGTTTTACAAAATCGTAGCAGACTAGGTGCATTAGAACAAGTACCTATAGGAATGAGTGAGTTTGAGTTGAGAATTAGTGTACCATCAAATCAACCCACTCCTTTACAATTAAAACAATTTAAAGCAACAGGTTTTTCTAGCAAAGTTTATCCCACTTTCTAAATTACTCCCACAATGGAATTTAATAATTGAGGAATTAACTGTAAAACAAAAATAGCTAAAATTGCGGAAAAATCAATACCCCCTAATGGTGGTATAAAAGAACGAAATATATTAAGATAAGGATCTGTAATCGGTGCTAAAAATGAAATTATGTTACCTGCCCATTCAGTAGTTTGAAACCAACTTAAAAGAATTCTGGCAAATATTAGTATTAAATATAATTGAATAAAATTAGTTATAGTATTAATAACTAAATAAGTGATACTATCCATCGAATCAATATTACTCCATCTTGCATGGTAATTTTATCCTTTTTATCTTAACTTACATTTTACCTTAAAGATAAAGAGTGAGGAATTATTTGTTATCCATCATCAAGGTAAGTTTTATCGACTTTAATGGATATTTTTAATGTTTAATTTAAGTAAAATGCGTCTTAAGTATTAAAGAATTTAGGAATTATATATTTAAAATTAATGAAAATAACTCATAATTTTCCTTGCCTTTTGCCTTTCATCAAGTAAATATATAATTAATCTTGTTTACCTACTTAGGTTAACACTTATTTTTTTCTTCTCTTTTTTTCCTCTCTATTTCTTCTTTCTATTTTTTTTCCTCTCTATTTCTTCTAATTCGTTACTTTTTTTCGATTTAGCCAAAAACATTGCATTCCCACAGATTTTCCCCCCCAATAATCTTCTTTCACACTATCGCCAATATACCAAGCATTTTCAGGTTGACAGTTATGTTGTGCTAAGGCTGTCAAAAAAATTTTATCCTCTGGTTTAGCAACTCCTGTTAAAGAAGAAATAGTGATTGTTTGAAAATATTGTCTTAAATTTAAGTTATCTAAAACATCATAAATTCGAGTATCAAAATTAGAGATAATTCCTAACTCAATTCCTTGTTTTTGCCATTGATTTAAACTAGGTATAACATCATCATAAATAACCCAAGGTTGACTGGTTTTAAAGTAGTTATAAAGTTCGATGAAAAAGGTATTAAAATCAGTAAAATCATTAATAGTCTCATTTTGATGGAAAGTGTTATAAGTCACATTTTGCCACCATTGAAATTCTAAATCTTTAATTTTTTCCTCATTTTCTTCCTCAAAAGCAAGGGGAGAAGAATTTTTAAAGGCTTGATAAAAATAATGATTAATTATTTCTGCTTCCCGATTTACTCCATACTTTTTTGCTAGTTTAGTATAAATATCACCAACACTATTTTTTACTCCAAAAATTGTACCTACCGCATCTAAAAAGATAACTTTAGGTTGATAATTAATGCTCATTTTTTATTTTTTATGACTTAATTTTTTTCAATAATTTTAAGATGATTTATCTTTATTTGAGTAATTTTGGACATAATAACCCGATTTTAGAAAAATTATAACAGAAAAGGACGGGCTAAAAAATAACTACTGATAGTTTTAGCATCAATTTCATTACCAGTCATCGCTAATTTTTCAAACTCTGAAGGACTCATCAACACCACTTCAATATCCTCATCATCATCTTGTTTCCGTGGATTAGGTAACTTTTCTAACTCTTGGGCAAGGAAGACATAAATATACTCATCAGAATATCCTGGTGCAAGGGCAAATTTTCCTAAATTACGCCATTTATTGGCACAATAACCTGTTTCTTCCTCAATTTCTCTTTTTATTGTTATTTCTGGCTCTTCTCCTAGTTCAATCGTACCAGCTGGAAATTCTAATAATCGATTTTTTACCGCAAAACGGTATTGACGCACTAACACTAATTGTCCATCATTGGTAACAGGTACTGCTAAAGCACCTCCGGGGTGAGGAATACATTCCCATTCACCTTCCACTCCATTAGGTAATCTTAATTTATTGACTTCAAATTGAAACTTTTTCCCTTGAAAAAATAAACGGGATGCTAAAATTTCTGGTAATTCTTGGTTTTCTAACATATCATTTATAATAATTTTTTTCCTTATTTATTATGATTAGTATATCTTAATTCAGTACAGAGAATAGTTAGTTATTTTTCTCGACTTATTAATGGATTTGCTGTGATAATATTAACGGGATTAAGAGGATTTAAACGAGTATTTTTACCGATAGCTAAAGACTTCGATATTTGTAAATTAATAATCTCATAATGCCAGTTATTTTTTTTAAACCATTGCAAGGCTTCGTTTAAGTTTTCTATGGTAGCTAAAGCAATCACTATTTTTCCTTCATCATTTATTTTAGTTTTAATTATCTCTAATAAATTTGTTAAATTACCTCCATTACCACCAATAAAAATACGATGAGGATTAGGTAAATTATTAATTATTTTTTCAGCATAATCATGAATCACTTGTATATTATTTACTTGGAATCTTTGACAATTTTCTTTAATTAAAGTCACTCCCATAGTTGTTTTTTCTATAGCATAAATTTTACTACTATTTATCAATCTAGCTATTTCTATTGATACACTACCAGTACCAGCTCCAATATCCCAAATTATTTGTTTTTCTTGTAAAGCTAATGCTCCTAATATCATTAATCTTACCTCTTTTTTGGTTATTAATCCCTCTTGATCTGGAAAAGTTTTAAAGAGTTTATCACATAATCCTATTAACGGTAATTTTTCTAAATCTAGAGTAAAATTATTAATTTCTTTTCTCACTAAAACCACCATATTTAAAGGGGAGATAAGGTTTAACTTAATAGTGTCTTCTTTTTCTATTTTTGTTATTTTTTCTTCTTGACTTCCTAAATTTTCACATAACCAAAAATCATAATTAATTGATGACTTTAGTTGTTGATATATTTGCCAAATAACTAAAGGATTATTTTCTTTATCTGTTAATATAGCTAGTTTTTCATAACTTTTTTTTAATTCCTTGATTAATAAGTCAATTTCTCTTCCATGAAGACTAATAAATTTTGCATCTTGCCAAGGTATTTTTAATTTATTAAAAGCTAATTGCACACAACTACTATGGGGATAAAATTCTAATTCTTCCCATAAAAAGTTATTTAATAATATTCTACCAATTCCAAAAAATAAAGGATCTCCTGTAGCTAATATTACTATATTTTCTCCTTTTTTTTGATATTTTTTTATCTCATTAATTACTGTGTCTAAGTTATTAATTACTTTCTTTTTTGCTCTATGATTACTAAAGTATTTTAAATGGCGATCGCCACCGATTAAAACCGTAGCTTGATTAATAATTTCTAAGACAGAATCAGTTAAACTTTTTTTACCATCTAAGCCAATACCGACAATTTTAATAATCATTAAGAATAATTGATAATTGATAATTTATTTTAAATTACTAATTTCTAAGAATGATTCACCCAGTCTAAATCAAGATAATTAATTTTAGCATAAGGCTCTAAAGATTGTAAAATATTAACACCATAACTACGATAATTAACTCGATTATCTAATAATGCTATAACTCCTTGATTTTTTCGAATAGAAATAGTTGCTTGTTGTAAAAGTTTAATAGCAGATGGTAATAAATAAAAACGAAACCAATCTTTCTTCTGATTTTTATAATGAGTAACTTGTGCGGAAATTAGAGGATTTTCTAAGGGTGGAATTGGTAAAGTCGCAAAGATTAATAATATTGGTGTTAGTAATTTAGATTGATAATTTAACCAAAATTTTATATCACAAACAAGAATACTATTTTTTCCGATATTTAAAGAATTTAACTGCACTCTTGAGCCGAAATAAGCGGCTAAATTAGAAGTAATTTGCCCTTGTAAAGGTACATCATCAATAATAACAATAATGGGATGATGATTAATTTTTATGCTGCTAACTAAAGCTAAAATTTCTTGAGTAACTCTACTTTGAAACTCTGGATTATTAGGGAAAGGAAAGTTATGAGGAATATAAAGTTTAAGATGTTGACTTTGTATATCAAAAGAAAATTTTAAACAAGTAAAAGTATCTAATTTTAATCCTAAATATTCACAATAATCTATAGGATATTTTTTTTGTTCTAAATAATTAGATAATAAAATTAAAGGTTTATTCTCCCAAATATTACTAATTAAAGATTTTAACTCTAAAGGGGAGGATTTGAGACTAAAAGAACCTTTTTCTCTATTGGTAGTAAAATAATTAATATACTTATCATTTTGAGCTAAAAATAGTTTGAGATTTATAAATTTTTGGCAGATTTCGCTATTTTCTATTTGTTGATGAAAGACATTATATAAATTATCAATAATAATAATTTCCTCCTCCTCTAGCAAATAACTATTATAAGGATTGTTAGGATGGCTATAAATTGATTTAGTTAATTTTGCTAAATTTTCTCGAATAATATTTTGATATTGGGGAAACAATAACTGTAAACTATACCAGTCTTGAAAAGTTATTTCTTGAGTCAAATATTGAGTAATTATATCAGGTAAATTTTCTGCTTCATCAATAATAGTAATGATGTCATTATCGAATAAATTATTAGTAACTAAATTTAACCAATCATCATAACTAATAACATATAAAATAGATTTTTTAGCGAGATTTTGTTGATACTCAGTAGTAACAATTTTTGTTGTATTTAGCCATTGTTGTAAGATAGGTATTTTTTCTTTAACTAATATTGATTGAATTTCTTTTTTTACAACGATAACAACCGAAACAGAAGACAATAAAACAGGAGTTAAATAACTAGGATAATACTGTAGATAATTTACCCCAGTTTGAATAATTGTTGATTTTCTTAATCTTATCCCACGAGCAACTATTCTCGCCATGGTTAAATTATGTATCCAATCCCAATTTGGTTTCTGACGCAAAAATTTTTTAAATTCTAAATGTACTTCTACTTCTAGCATTACTAATTGGTTATATAATTAGTTAACAAGTAACTATTGTTTTAATTCTCAAATTTTAACTTTGATTACTCACTGTTATGAGAAAATAAGTAAAGTTATAGTTTAATCAAAATCATAGGAAATATCATTAATGGCTAAAATTGAATTTGCCAAAGGCATAGTAGAAGAATCTATCCCTGATGTTAAGTTAACTCGTTCTCGTGACGGTAGCAATGGTACTGCAACATTTCGTTTTGAAAGTTCAAAAATACTAGACGGCGGTAACACTCAAGAAGTTACAGGAATGTATTTGACCGATGAAGAAGGAGAATTGATCACTCGTGAGGTAAAATGTAAATTTATCAATGGTGAACCTAAAGCTATAGAAGCAATTTATTTAATGAAATCTCCTCAAGAATGGGATAGATTTATGCGTTTTATGGAGCGCTACGCTGAAGAAAAAGACTTAGATTTTACTAAATCTGAATAGTAATTAATAATTCATAATTGACAATTAACAATTAACATTTTTCATCATTTTACCCTGTTCTCATTTTTAACATATAACTGTCATAAATTATTTATAAAATTATAAAAGTGACTAAATTTTCTCGAATTTTTTATTGTCTAGTGTCATGCCTATTCCTCATCAATATTCTCAGATAAATAGTGTTAATTGTGCTGTTATTACCGTCAGCGATACTCGCACTTTTGAAACAGATATGAGTGGTAAAATTGCCCAAAAAATGTTGATTAATGCTAATCATAAAATTATTCATTATGAAATTATCAAAGATGAGTCATTTCAGATAAAATCTTTATTGGTAAATTTAGCTTCTAATAAAGCATTAAACGTCATTATTTTTTCAGGGGGTACTGGTATTTCTTTAAGGGATAATACCTATGATATAATTAGTGAAATGTTAGAAAAAACCTTATATGGTTTCGGGGAAATTTTCCGTTATTTAAGCTATCAAGAAATATCCTCAAGAGCCATAGCATCAAGAGCAACAGCCGGGTTGTATAATGGTAAAATAGTCTTTTCTTTACCCGGCTCTCAAAATGCAGTTAAACTAGGTTTAGAGAAACTAATTATACCAGAATTAACTCATTTAGTTGAGCAAATAAATAAAGGTTAGCTATTAGGTTTCAGGTTTCAGGTTTCAGGTTTCAGGTTTCAGGTTTCAGGTAAGCAAATAGGATTGCTATATTTAGATAGATTTCGGCTTATGTCTAACAATAATAACGATTTAGAATCTGATTTAGAATCTCTCAAAATTAATTCAAAAAAACTGGTTAAATTTCAAGAATGGTGTGTAAAAAATGAAGTTAATTATTTAGTTGTTATTGAAAAATTAATTGATTCTTGCCTAGAAAATAATCAAGTTATTCTTGATAATCTAATTCATGAAAAAGAGGTAGTTAATTTTGAAGATAAGATAAGTATTCTCATTAATAAATCTCTACAACCAATCCTAGATAGAATCGAAAAATTAGAGTGCCAATTAACACCAACAAATCATTCTTTTTCTTCTCAACATAATCTTAATACTTTATCCCCACAAATATCTGTAAATATATCACAAGAAGAAATTAGTAAAAAGGTTTATTTACCTCGTCAAGAAGTATGGCAAAGACTAAAAAAAACTGATTATATAAAATACTCTGGTTATGATAGTTTTTTAAAAGCAAAAGGTGATCAACTTATAGAATATGGTATCTTTTTTGATGAAGATAAAAAACGCTTTTATATTATTGACAATTAGTTATTATTTGCATTCCTTATTTCTTTCTAATTCCCGTTTCCTTTCTAATTCCTAACACCTGAAGCCTGATACCTAATTATTTTAAATTCCATAAATTTTCATAATTAATAAAGGCACTATTAGAGTTAAAGTTATAGTCAAAGGTAAGCCAAGACGAGTATAGTCTAAAAATTTATAACCACCAGGGGCATATACCATTGTATTTGTTTGATAGCCGATTGGTGCTAAATAACTATTAGAAGCGGCAAAAGTTACTACATACATAAAAGATAAAGCATCATAACCCATACTTTCTGCTATTTTAACAGCAATAGGAATCATTAAAACCACTGCTGCATTGTTAGATAAAACTTCCGTCAACATAGAAGTAGCAAAATAAAGTAATACTAAAATCCAATACCCTGACAAATTACCACCGACTACTAATAATTTATCAACTAACCATTGATTTGTGCCTGAATTATCCATAGCTACTCCTAGGGGGATTAATCCTGCTAATAAAAAGATAATATCCCATCTCACTGTGCCATAAATTTCTCCGGGTTTGAGACAACCAGTAATTACCATTAAGATAACTCCTGTTAAACTAGCGCTTAAAATGGGAATAATATCCAAAGCAGAAATTAAAATTACCCCCATAATAATAGTTAAAGAAATTAAAGCTTTATCTTGTCTTAAACCTTCTCTATTTTTTTCTTCTAAAACTAATAATTCTCTGGTAGTTTGTAAACCAATAAAACTCTCTTTTGGTGCTTGAATTAATAATAAATCACCGAATTTTAAAGTAACTTTTCCTAATCTTTCCCTAATTAACTCTTGCCCTCTTCTAATGGCTAAAACTGTACAGTTATAGCGTTGACGGAAGCGTAAATCTTTTAAAGTTGCACCAATTAAACGAGAATTAGATAATATTAAAACTTCTGCAATTTTTTCTTCCTCATTATTATTTTCTTTTTCTAAATTAGTAGAATTAAATTTAAAATCAGCTAATATTTCTACTCCTCTTTCATCCTTAATATTAAGTAAATTATTACGACTTCCTCTTACTAATAAAATATCCCCTAATGCTAAAACTTTATCAGCTAAAGGGGGTGGAAAATGCTCATCATTACGGATAATTTCTAAAATATCTAAGTCAAATTTTCGTTGAATCTCACTACTGCGTAAAGTTTGCCCAATTAGGCTAGATTTAGGAGGAATAATCATCTCACTAACATATTCTTTTAATTCATAATCCTCACTTAAAGACTCTCCTCCTGCAGGTTTTCTTGATGGTAAGATTTTAGGTGCGGCTAAAGAAATATAGGTTAAACCAATTAGAAATACGGGGATTCCTAAAGCGGTAAATTGAAAAATACTAAACTCTTTATAACCTAATTGTACCGCAATACCACTAGCTAAAATGTTTGTAGAAGTACCTAAAAGAGTAATTAATCCCCCTAATATGGTTAAAAAAGACATGGGAATTAATAACTTAGAAACAGAAATTTTTGTTTGTTTACTCCACTGCTCAACAATGGGTAAAAAAATCGCTACCACTGCGGTATTATTAATAAAGGCACTAATAGGTCCAATAATCATTCCTAAAGTAAAAATTTGTTGACTAGGATTTTTCCCTCCAAATTTTATTAACCAATCCCTAACAGTATTTAAAATTCCAGTTTTAGTCAATCCAGCGCTAAGAATAAACATCGCCATAACGGTGATAGTGGCAGAATTACCGAAGCCAGAAATTCCCTCACTAGGAGAAACTAACCCTAAAAGCATCAATACCACCGCTACGGATAAGGATGTTAAATCCACTGGTAACCATTCGGCGATAAAGGCAATTAAGGCAACAATCAAAACAGTGATAGTCAAAAAGATAGGGGATATATCCATTGGTTAAAAGTTAGGAGTTTGTAAAGAGATAAGAGACTTAATGAGTAAGTAGGCAAAATTAATTGTATGTTTAGTTTCTTAAAGGCATTCAGACAAAAAACAACGAAGATTATTAGTTATTTTTATTAAAGTATATAATCCCTAAATGCTTTAATACTTATAGGTTTCTATCACAATTATCGAAGTCTCTTTGTTTTTAAGTTAATATGATTTTAACTTGAGATACAATCTTATCCTATTCTTGATTAATTTACAGAAAATTTTGACTATCTTTTTTTTGTTGTAAAATTTGTAAGGCTTTTTTGATGTCTTGAGTTTTATTTTTATTAACTACTAACGTTGCATTCCCTTCTCTGACTATCACTACATCTTCTAAACCGATGGTCATAATCACTTCTTCTTTTTGGTTATTATAAATAATGGAGTTTTTTGTGTCTTGACTGATATGATTTCCTATTACCACATTACTATTTTCAGTTTTTAACATTCTTTCTAAGGCATTCCAATCCCCTAAATCATCCCAACCAAAATCCGCAGGAATTACATAAGCAAGGGTAGTTTTTTCCATTAAGGCATAATCGATGCTAATTTTGGCTAAATCTTCATAGGCTAATTTTCCTTTCTCCTGTAACGGAATTAAAATTTGTGGTGCATAATTAGCTAATTCCTTTAAAACAATTTCTGTCTTAAAAATAAACATTCCACTATTCCAACTATACCTACCCGTAGCGATAAATTCTTTGGCTGTTTTTTCGTTAGGTTTTTCCGCAAAGCGACTTACTTTATATATTGGCAAATCATTAATTTGTGCTTTTTCTTCTCCTTGCTCAATATAACCATAACCCGTGCTAGGATAATCTGGTTTAATGCCTAATGTCACAATAGCATCATTGGCCATGGCAAAATTGATGGAGGCGTTAATTATTTTTTCAAATTCATTTTGATTACCAATATAATGATCGGCAGGAAAAAAGCCGATAATAGCATCTTCACCATAACGAGATTTAACCTCTAAACTTGCCCATGTAACCGCAGGTGCGGTATCCTTACCTATAGGCTCAACTAAAATGTTATCTACGGGTAAAAAAGGTAATTGTTGTTTAACTCCTTCAGTTAACAACTCCGAAGTAATAACTAACAAATTTTCCCAACCATTAGCCAAAGATAATAAACGATTAGCCGTGTTTTGCAATAAACTTTTTCCGCTACCATCGAGACAAAGAAACTGTTTTGGATTGTGTAGTCGGCTAAGAGGCCAAAATCTTTCACCTTTTCCTCCAGCTAAAATAACTGGTACAAATGTTGTTGTCATAATTTTTTTTCCAATAAAAGAGATAATAAGTAAACAATTAATCAAAGATTATGCTATCAATATTAGAGATCAAAACCGAATAAATTAATGGTGAAATTGAAAAATAAATCCGCTAGTCAATCTCATAACTCTAAAGGCAAAAGAAAATCTACCTCGAAAAAACCATCATCACCGTTATTTCAAGGGTTTATTTGGGGTGGATGTTTCACTGTCACCGCCGCTATTTCTGGTTTTATTGGTATGACTGTTGCTTTAAAAAGTCCAATTTCTATCGAAATTAACCCAGTTTTAGAAAAACTCCAAGGCTTCAAAAATTTTGGTTTAAGTTCTCTTTTTGCGCAACAATTAAAAGAACCTGTTAATATTTTAGTGATGGGTATTGATCAAGTGGCTGATAGTAAACAAAATCCTGAAACTCGTTTTTCTGGACGTAGTGATACAATGTTATTAGTACGTTTCGAGCCTCAAGATCATTCCTTGAAAATTCTTTCCATCCCCAGAGATAGTCGTGTAGGATTACCTAACGGTAGTTATGATAAAATTAATAGTGCTAATGCCATAGGTGGTATTCCTTTTACCAAAGAAGTTATTGAAGGAAATTTAGACGGTATCACCATTGATAAATATATTCGAGTTACCACCAACGCCTTTAAAGATTTGGTAGATTTAATTGGCGGTGTTGAAGTTTATGTACCTATGGATATGCGATATACTGATAAAACTCAGGGATTATATATTGATTTAAAGGAAGGAAAACAAACTTTAAATGGTAATCAAGCTGAACAATTTGCTCGTTTCCGTCATGATAACCTAGGAGATATTGGTAGAGTTCAAAGACAACAAATACTCTTAAAAGCATTGCGAGAAAAATTACAATCTCCTCAAGCAATGTTTAAAATTCCTCAAGGATTAAAATTATTACAACAAGAAGTTGATTCAGATTTAACCCAAGAAGAAATCTTTAGTCTTGTGGCTTACAGTTTAAGTTTAGATAAACAGGATATTCGGATGGTAATGTTACCCGGTAGAGCTAGTTATCCTACAGAATATAGCCTTAGTTATTGGCTAATTTCTGAGGAAAATAAATCTCAAATAATTGAAAAATTCCTCACTTCTGAATCTTCTTTACCTGAAAATAACGAATCTTCTCAAAATATTAAAATAGCCATTCAAAACTCAACATCTAATCCTGAATTAGCGAAAAAATTAGCCTTATTTTTAGAAGAAAATCAATACCAAAATGTTTATATTTCTAATAATTCTCCTTATCCCACTTCCGTGACAAAAATAATTGTCCAAAAAGGGGATTATGAGTCTGCAAAAACTTTAAAAAATCTTCTTAATTTTGGTGAATTAGAATCTTCTTCTACAGGAGATATTGACTCTGAAATTACCATCCGTGTAGGTGATGATGCGGAAAAATTACTCTTTGATGATAGTTTTGTTAAATAATAAGAGTATGCTTATAAAAAATGAAACCTTTATTAGTAAAAAAGCTAATCTTTACTATAAAACTTAAAACCTGATGCTTACCTATATTATAAACAAGCGAGAATAGTTTGCTCAATAGATTCTGATAAGGCTTGTAAATGGTATCCTCCTTCTAAACCAAAAACAATTTTTTTTGTTACTTTTAAACAATATTTAGTTAAGGTATAATAATCTTGTGGAAATAAGGAAACTCCTGCTAAAAAATCATCATGATTAGCATCATATCCAGCACTAATTATTAACAAATCAGGTTCAAATTTGCTTAGAAAAGGAATCACTTTTTCTTGAAAATATAACTCATATTCTTTAATAGTACTTCCTGCTAATAAAGGAATATTTAACACATTATTATAATAACCTTTATCTGTTTCTTTTCCTGTACCCGGATAATAAGGATATTGATGTAATGAACAATAAATTATATTTGGATTATCAGCTATAATTTCTTCTGTACCATTCCCATGATGTACATCCCAATCTAAAATTGCAACTTTTTTAACACCTTTTTGAGTTAAAGCGTAGTTAGCCGCAATGGCAGCATTAGAAAATAAACAAAAACCCATACCTGTATTACTGGTGGCATGATGACCGGGAGGACGTGCTAAAATGAAGCAAGGTTGATTTTCCCTTAAAACTAAATTAACTCCATCTAGCCACGCACTAACCGCTAGTAAAGCCACATCATAGCTTCTTGCAGAAACAGGGGTGTCTTCATCTAACTTCCCTCCCCCTCTTTTTGCTATGGTTTTAACTCTTTCAATATAATTGCCATGGTGGATTTTTTCTACCCATGAAAATGCACTACTTTCATTTACAGCCGTAGGTTCTTGCCATTGTAATTTATCCTTCAAAGAAGAATTTAATAGCTTTTCTTGAATAGTTGCTAACCTTTGAGGTGATTCGGGATGATACCTACCAGTTTTATGCTCTAAAAACTGCTCGGAAAAAATAAGGTTAAACATAAGCAGTGATAAGGTTTGAATGGTATTAATTCTAACATTTTGAGAGTAATTTTGACTAAAGTATTGACAAAAATTAAAACATGGTTTATATTCATTACCAGTGGGGAGTGAACCAAAAAGAGAGTCGAGACGAAACAAGGAAAGTCGTCGATTCTCTTTTTGAACAAAACAGATAAATTATCACAAAAAAACCCTACTCCGAAAAACAGAGCAAGGCATCTAAAGATAAAGATTTTTTAAATTAATTAGCTGTTTGACTAGCAAACATTTCTTTAAGTTTACTTAACTCATTTGCCCAACGAGGATCTGGTTGTACTGAATCAGATACAGAGATAGTTCTATCTGTTTTAGTTTTATTAGGAGTTTTCTTAGCTTTTTTAGCTTTTTTAGGGGCTTCTCGGCGAGTTGGTTTAGCCGTTTCTACTTCCACCGCAACAATATTTTCCCCAGTGGATTCAGTGTCACTAGCTTCAACATTATCGGTTTTTTCCCCTTGATTTCCTTGCTCTGTTTCCCCAGATTCTCCTTTAGTCCGTGGTAATGCTTTTTCAATCAATAAGATAAAATCAGCACCGTTTTCGTCTTTAAAAGGTTCTCCATTGTAATAAAAAACTTGCTCGTTATATTTACTAATAAATTCGTCAGCATTTTCATCGGTGGGCACGGTAACAAATCCAAAACCACGACATTCATTTTTTTTACGTTCTTTAATTAGTTTAGTGGTAAAAGAGGGTTCAAATTCACTGAACATTTTTTCAAAGCCTTCTTTTTCTAATTCTGCTTTAGGTAATTTGACATATAAACGTACTGACATCGAGTTTTCCTCCCGTTTTTTATATTTGATTATTTTTCTTAAGATTTATAAAGTTATCACAGATTAACTCTTATTTTTCACCACAAACTAGCTAGTCAAACCTTTTAATGGAGTAACTAACTCTATATCTTTGATTTTGTAATTTGTCTCACCATTAGAGGAAGACTTTAAGATCATTGACTGCTGTGCTATCAATTTTATTATAAGAATTTAATTTGATTTTTCTTTAATGGAGAATTTTATTGGTTATATCTATTGCCTAAATATTATCATAACTCTAACTTTTTGTTAACTTTTGTTATGATCAATATTGATAAATTTTTTTAACACCTAAATTTGCCAAACAATAATAGGTATTTATACTCATTGTTCAAAATGAGCAGTTTATCAAATTCTGCTGTGATATTCATTAAAGTAGTTATTTTAGATAAGGAAAGTCTCATAGCTTACCAATAAATAAGAATAACAAGTTTTAGTCCTAAAGTAAAGGAGAATCTAAGATTATGTCTAATTCAATGGAATTATCTCTTGAACAACAATTTAATTTACGTTCTTTTCAATCTCAGGTAGCACAAATGACCAGAGAACAAGCAACGGATTTTTTAGTTAAATTGTATGAGGAAATGTTAGTTAGAGAAAATATGTATAAAGATGTGCTTAAACATCAATGGGGTTTAGAATAATCTTCCATGATTATATCTGAGTTTGGCCTCCTTCTCTTGCTTAGTTCTGAGGGAAAAAAGCTGGGGATGTCGGGGTTTATTTTAAAAAATATTTCCTTTGTCAGTTAATGTTAATTATAGTATTTTTTCTTGAGTAACTTCATAATGTTATACAATAATCTAAAAGTAGATTAACATCAAGATTAAATGCAAGCCTCTGAGACTAAATTACAAGAAATTATTGAAGGTACAAAACAATATGTTATTCCTTTATTTCAGCGCTCTTATAGTTGGGAAAAATCTCATTGGGAATTGTTGTGGGAAGATATTATAGAACTTTATTATAGTGATAATTTATACCCTCATTTTATGGGTTCAATTGTGACAATGCAAACGGAATCTTTACCCGAAGGTGTCACTAAATTTTTATTAATTGATGGGCAACAAAGATTAACTACTATCTTTATTTTGTTAGCTGTTTTAAGAGATAAAGCTACTTCTTTAGATAGTCTTCAATTAGCGGCAGAAATTAATGATCGTTTTTTGGTAAATGCTTATAGTAAAGAATCAGATTATTTTAAATTAAATCCGACTCAAGTTGATAGAAAATCTTTTTATAATATAGTTAAAAGAGAGTCAAATATTGACAAAAATATTAATAATATTAATGATTGTTATTTATTCTTTGAAAAGAAAATTAAGCAAAGAAAAGATTTAGAAATACAGAAAATAAAAAATATTATTTGTAATAGCTTAATTGTGGTAAGAATTTTATTAGGTAAAGACGATAATCCTTATCTAGTATTTGAAAGTCTTAATGCTAAAGGAAAGCCACTAACTCAAGCTGATTTGATTCGTAATTATTTCTTTATGCAAATAAATGGGGATGAACAAGATTTAATTTATCGTCAATATTGGCTACCTATGCAACGTCTTTTAGGGGAAAATTTAACGGATTTTATTCGTCATTATTTAACAAAAAATGGAGTTATTATTAATCAAAATGAGATTTATTTTTATCTTAAAAATAAGGTTAATAGAGCTCAAACACTTTCTTATTTAAAAGACTTATTTAGGTTTAGTAAATACTATGCCATAATCCTTAACCCTAACCTAGAAGAAAATCTTTTAATTAGAAAATATTTATATCGTCTTAAACGTTTAGATATTAAAACTGTTTATCCTTTTATTTTGAATTGCTATCATGGATGGAAAACTAATTTTATTAATGAAGAAGAGTTAATTAATATTTTTAAAATTATTGAAAATTATCTTTTACGAAGATTTATTTGTAATGTTCAAACTAGAGGATTAAATCGTATTTTTGCAACATTATATTCTCAAATAAGGAAAGAAATTAATTTATCTTCTCGTACTTTTTTACAACAATTAAAGTTAAGTTTACAAAATCAAAATTACCCTCAAGATGATGATTTTAAAACTAGATTAATGGAAGTAAAACTTTATGGTGGCAATCGTTCAGAAAAAGCTAAACTTATTTTAGAGTCTTTAGAAGAATCTTTCGAGCATAAAGAAAAAGTATCTTTTGATAATCTAACTATTGAACATATTATGCCTCAAACTTTAAGTGATTGGTGGAAAAATTATTTAGGTGAAGATTCAGATATTACTTATAATTTATTGATACATTCTTTAGGCAATTTAACTTTAACTGCTTATAATTCTGAACTTTCTAATGATACTTTTATTAATAAACAAAAAGCCTTAAAAGAGAGTCATTTAGAGTTAAATAAATATTTCACTACAGTTAATTATTGGCAAAGAGAAGACATAGAAAAAAGGGCAAGATTGTTAGTTGAAAAATGTCTTAAAATATGGTCATATTTTGGTGATAAATCTCAACCTGTTTTAATAAAAAGTAACGTTACGGGTACTATTCCTAAAATTTTACGAATTTTTGGGGAAGAATATTCTGTCAAAAGTTGGCGAGATGTTTTAGAAACGACACTAAACATTTTAGCAGATTCTGAACCAGAAAAATTTAAAGAAATAATGGAGCAATTTCCTCGTTTTTTGGCATGGGATGAGAAAGATTTACGCTGTAATCGTCAACTTAAAAATGGTGCTTTTGTTGAAGTTCAATTATCTTCAAAAGACATTTATTCTTTCTGTCAAAAAGCTATGGAAACTGCTGATTTATCTTCGGAAGATTGGATAGTAGAAACTATTGATTTATCGTAAAATTCTTTTTAATTACTGAAAAAAAATTAAATAATTACCCAAAAAAGAATACCAAAAATAATTGTTGAAAAATGTTGCGGAAATAATGTTTTAATGGATTGACGAGAAATTTTTTGACTGAGAATAACTGCGAGGATAACACCGAAAATAATGGTAATTTCTTGTAAAAATGTAATAACGGCAGGATGAGCCACAAAAATCGGTAAACTATCACCATTTAAACCGAAAGTTGCCCAAGCTACAGGTAAAATTCTCCCAGCTTCTCCTAAACCTAAATGTAGATAGTAGGCTAAATTTGCACACAACACTAAGGGTAAATAACCATAGGCTAATTCTATAAAACTACGACATTGAGTTTTTTTTACTTGACAAATTAAACGAATAATGCTATATCCCATCAAGGGCAAAATCATCGGTAAAATTAAAACGGCGATAGCCATTGCTGAATGTAGCCAAAATTGAGTTAAATCTAAGGATAAACGGAAAAAGAGATTAATTTCAGGCAATTTATGCAGAAAAACGGCATTTAATAGGAGAAATAATAATGCTACTTCATAATTACGAGGTTGATGAGTTGTCCATAATTCAATAGCAGGAGGGCGAAGATTAAAAGTGACTGAGCGATGGGGACAGGCTTTTAAGCAAGTCATACATAATACACAATCTCTATTATCCTGCAATTGCGCTGGATGGGAGTATAAAGGGCAACCAAGGGTTTCTAATCCTTCTCCTTTTTCCACTCCTCCTTTATAACATTGATAAGTAGTACATTCTGCCGAACAAGTGCCTTGTTGCGCTCGTAATTCTGTCATAGAAAGTTTAGCAAACATACCATTCATACCTCCGATGGGACATAAATAACGACACCAGAAACGTCTTTCAAAGATAGCTGAACAAATCATAGCTCCTGCGGTAATCAAGAGTAATAACCAAGCGGAAAGATAGGCGGTGTTTGGTAAATCCCAAAGCTCTTCCCATAATATAATCAAGGTGAATAATCCAAATAAAAACCATCCCCCCCATTTTTCAGCTTCTTGTCTGGGCCATGATTTTAATTGTCTAGGAAATAACCACAAAGAGATTTTTTGTGTAACTTCTCCATAAATCATAAAAGGACAAAAAGAACACCACAATCGACCGACAAAAGGAAAAGATACTAAAATTAAAGGCCACCACCATGTCCAAAAAAGGTTAAGAGCGAAGTTTTCCTGACGATTTTGTGGGGCTAAAAATAAAATTCCGACAATAAAAGCAAAAATGATTAAAGTAAAGGCATAATTGATGCGATCTGGATACCAAGGACTTCGGAGAAAACTACGCAATTTGGGATAGGCATTAAGTAAATTAAACCGAAATTGTTGCTTTTTATTGCGAGATTGCCAGATAATTTCTTCTGTTAATTCATTACAACCAGAAAGTTGTACCATCGCCCTTTCAATGAGGTTTTCTAATTCTCGTAAATTGTTAGGAAAATCGTAACCTTGAAGTCGGCGTAAGGCTTCGGGAGTTATTTTGGGCTTATTAACTCTGCGGTTACGGGAAATTAAACTGATATAGTAGTTTACTTGATCTTCTAAATCAGCTTTTCTGACTCGTAAAGGAGGCACTTTAATTAAATGAGTGACGGTATTATTAATTTTAGCAATGGCTTTTTCATTAATAAATATTAGACGAGCTTGACAGATTTTTACTGAGTTATTACTATTATCAGAGCGATTAACAGGGGTATAAGTTTTATGTTTTAAAAGTTGTAAAATGTCATCATTTAATTCTGGCGGTAAATCTTGAATATTATTAAAAATTAAAGTACCGTTTCCTAATGCTTCAATTAAACCTAATTTTCCTCCTTCTCGTCCAAATAATTCTGCACCACTAGCTTGTAATTTTGCGCAATTAACTTTTATAATAGGCTCTCGGCGATCAGGCGAACTATAATGAATTAAGGCGGCTAGGTTATCTTTTTCTAATCCTTGTTCACCAAAAATTACAACTGGTTTACGATCTTCTGTGGCATTTTTTATCTGTTGTCTGATTCTGACGGCATAGCGACTTTTGCCAACAATTCCTCGTTTGGCTTTGGTAATTAAATATGGTCGTAATATGGTTTGTCTTTCTTGCTCAAAGCTCAATTGAGAAGATAATTCAGCAACTTCTTGGGCTAATTTTTGGGTAAATATTTGACTAATTTGCGGATATTGTGCCACTAATTTTTGAATATTGACACTGGAAAGATACCATAATTTTACTTGAGTTAAACTTTTAATGGTATTTTTTGCTGGTTGTTGTAATAATAATTCTTTGAGATTAATTATTGAACCTGAAATTAAACAATAATTCTCGTTATTTTCTTGAGTTTGAAGTTGACCTTCTTCTACAATATATACTCTTTCAATGGGTTGATTTTCTGTAGTGATGATTTCATTTTCCCCAAAAGAAATTTTTTCTAATAAAGATGCGATCGCCCTGAGAATTTCATCTGGTAAAATACCGATAGCGGTAGATTCTTTTAACCAAGTCAACAACTGGGCAAGGTTTTTCATTAGTTCACTTTTTAACGGTTTTCCTTATTTTATCTTAAAATCTATTGGCTTCTTGTAAAAATAATAGTACTTAAACTAATGGGTTTATCGTCAATAATATGGGCATATAAAAAAATTCTTCCCAATCTATTTTGATTATGATTTTCCTGTAAACAAAATCTAAATCCTCCTTCACCATAAATTGTTAAATTTCCTGTCCATTTAATGCTATCTTGACTACAAAAATCCGGATTATTAATCAATGTTGTGATGAGATTAACTTCTTTTTTGCCTAATAACCCATCAGCAATAACAATCCAATTACCCACACTACCATTTGTACAAATAATTTTTCTTTTCAAAATACCCGGTTTAAGCCAAGTTTGATTCTTCTTCTCACTAATATCTTGAAATCCATAATAAATTGTGGGAGTAACGCCATCACATCCGACTCTTAAAGGAGTATTATCAGGATAAGTTAAAACTAAACAATCACCAGAATCAACATCTAACAAATTACAATTACCACCAGATGTAGCTTTTTCTGCGGTGATATATTTTGCTCTTTTGATGTCATCTTGAATATAAGCTAATGCTTTTACTAACCCAGCATTACGAATAGTTTTTGATTCTATACTGTTATTTACTGTTAATAAATTAATCATTCCACTAGCTGCCGCCGTTAAGACAATACTCCCAATTACTATGGCTATTAATAACTCTATAAGTGTTATGCCCCTAGAGAAAGATTTACTTTCTTCCATATTTGCCACGACTATTTTTATTTTCGTCATAACTCTATGTTTCAGCATAAAATATTATAATTAAACTTATTTCATTTACATTAATTTCAATTATATTGTAATAATAGTAAATATGATGTTAGGTTAACTACATTTTTTGAAAATTTATTTCTGAAAAAGAGATAAAAAAATCCGACTTAGAGAATAAATATCATGGTTATTGCTTACCTAATGCCTACATAATTATGCGTTTATGTTTATACCATGTTTGGTCTTTTACGACTAATATATTTATTTAAGTCGGATGATCAAAATGTCTATATATCCATTTATCAGTCTTGAAAACTAATTTTATGCAGTGTTAATCAATGAAACTTTTATATTTATATATTTTTAACCAAATAATTTACTTTTTTTCTTGTCTTTTTTATCGTAATAGTATGAATAATTATAGTAATAATAGTAACTATCACTGTCAGAGGTGAAGCAGTTTAATAATATACCCAAAACATTAACCTCAGCTTGTAATAAGGATTCAGCGGAATTAGCTAAAATCGAATTGGTAGCTTTTCCTTGTCTTATAACCATCAACATTCCATCGCTCATTCTTGACAAAATTTGAGCATCAGCCGCTACACTAACAGGAGGTGCGTCAATAATCACTAAATCATATTCATCTCTGATTTTTTCTAATAAATGTACCATTTGAGCAGAACCAATTAAGGCTACGGGATTAGACTTAGTATTTCCTGCGGGTAAAATATCTAAATTGGGCATTACCGTCACAACAGACTCAGATAATTGCGATTGTCCATCACTATGTAATAAATCGCTTAAACCTGATTGTTTATCAAGATTTTCCCATATTTTTCTTTGCCCTGGTTTGCGTAAATCTGCTTCGACTAAGAGTACTTTACTACCTAATCCTGCAGCAGCCACGGCGATATTTGCGGCAATAGTCGATTTTCCTTCCCCTGCTACCGAGCTAGAAATAGTAATGACTTTTAAGGGTTTATCATTATTTGTCATAAAGTTGATACTGGTACAAAGCGCCCGAAAATTCTCACTAATAGGAGAAGAAGGGTTATCTCTTGTCGGTAAATTACTTTTAATTTCATCTTTTTTGCGTCGATTAAAATCAGGTATTTTACCCATTACAGGTTGCTCAAAATATTCTCTGATTTGTTCAATACTATTAACTTTTTGATCTAGTTTTTCGACTAAATAAGCTACTATAGAACCTCCAAGAATACCCCCTAAAAAACCTTGAAATAAATAACTTAATCGACGGTTAATAGCGGCTTCTTTGGGTATGGTTGCTAATTCTGCCGAACGAATATTTCCTTGGGTATTATTGATGGCAATTTGAGCATCTTGATAATTTTTAATTAAGTTCTGCAATACGTCACTTCTAGCGGTTAATTCTCGTTGTAATTGTTGTTGTTGAAATTCTAAATTAGGAAGTACATCAACTCTTTGTCGATACACATTAATGAGATCTTTTAATGAACTTAATTGTGCTTCTAAACTTTGTATTTGTCTTTCTGTCGTAGCGTATTCTGCTAATAATGTACTTTGAGTTGTACCCGGTTGATAAATACCTTCTAAATTTTGTGGTAATTTTCCTTGAATATTAGTATTTTGTGCATATTTTGCTAATTGTTCTTGTAAAACTGCTTCTTGTTTTTGTAACGTAATTACTTGGGGATGGCGATCGCCAAAACGTACTTTTTCTTGTTCAATTTTAGTTTTAATTTCTTCAATTTGTTTAACTAAAGAAGCAACAATAGGAGATTCACTCACAAAACTAGAAGTAATAGCACTTTGAGCATCTACTGAAAAAATTTGTTTCAGAGAATCTCGGCGAGATTTTTGAGCCGCTAAATCAGCTTGAATAGTGGCGATTTGACTATCTAATTGACTAATAATAGTAATGGTAGAAGTGGCTTCTGCGGTAATATCTAAAATACGATTATCTTGTTTAAAATTTTTCAGTTTTTCTGCTGTTGATTCTAAAGATTTTTGACTTTCGGGAATTTGTTTTTCTAAAAATTTTGCTAATTCTTTAGTTTGAGAAACTTTTTGATCTTTGTCTAATTGCACATAATTATTAATCCAAGCGTTAACAATTTCAGAGGCTTTTTTTGGATCTTTATCGGTAAAAGATAACTGAATTACGTCACTTTTTTCTGGATTAATTGCTACTAAATTTTGAAGAAGTTTTTTATTATCCATTTCTAGGGGAAATTCTAAATCTTTTTTGACTTTTTCGGCTAAAGATTCTGATTTTATTAACACTAAGTCATTAGTTAATTTATTTTGTCCCCCTAAAGAAAATGGATCGGTAATAGTAGCGGTTTGTTGATCAAAAATAATTGTCCCTGTAGCACGGTAAAGAGGTACTGTTTCTTTAGATCTTTGATAACCTAAAACGTAAAATACCACTATAAATATACCCAGAGCAAAAGGCCATCTTCTTTTAACAATTTTGATATATATTAATAGTTCTTCCATCTTAAAAATTCAAGTTTATTTTATTAATAATAGTTAAGATTAAATTTATTTTAAAACTTTTTAAAAAATTCGATAAATATCTATTTATAAACTTAATTATTATTGAGTCTATCGAAGATTAATACAGCATTTCCAATTAAATTAATAATCTGAGTAAAGGGATTAAGTACAGCAAAAGTAGCATCACCAGCTACCGCTAATCCAGAACGTTCTATAAATATTACATCATTATTTAGTAAAGGAGGATTATTTTCCTGATTTAATGGTGAATTAAAGTCAACTTTGATAGTACGTTTTGTTACTGTACCATTGGGATTGAGTCGGATTAATTGAGCGGTGGCTTCTTGGGCTCGACGATTATCAAATCCTCCTGCTTGTAATAAGGCTTGTTGTAAACTAACATTAGGCGGTAGTTCTTTTAAACCCGGACTTTTTACTTCTCCTACTACACTAACATTAATACGATTAGGAGAAAAACTGGCTACGGCTATTTGACGTGCTTCGTTATCTTCTATAGATTCTGCTGTAGGTACGAAAATGCGATCGCCGTTTTGTAGTAAAGAATCATCAGTAAATTTTCCTGTTTGTAAAAATTCCCATAAATTGACTTTGATGACTTGTTCTTGTCCTGATGGTAAAGTACGTCTAACTTCAATATTTCTAATATCAGCTTTTGCCGTTAAACCTCCTGCGGTTTTAATTGCCCTTGTGGCGGTGGGAATTCCTGCTAAAACTTGTTGATCTCGAATAACTGTATTACTCTGAAAATTTAATTGATCATTTAAGTTATTAGATCTCACGTCATCTCCTGTTAAAGTATAAGGACCAGGACGATTAACTTCACCTACTAAGCTAACGGTAATGGGAATACTTAAATTAGCGGAAAAATTGGCAGTAGCGACTCTTAATACTTCTGTAGGATTTAATTCTGCAGCACTAGGAATAATTATGCGATCGCCATCCCGTAAAAGAATATTTTGTTTTAAATCCCCTTGTTCAAGAAAATCCCAGAAATTAATAGCAATAGTATATTCTTGACCTTTATAATTACGAATAACTTTTACTTGACGAGTATCGGCGGAGGCATTAATTCCGTTAGCTAATTTTAAAGCACTAATGAGACTGGGAAATTTTCTACCCTTATCTGTAGGAGCACCCTCAAAAGGAACAAAATAAGAGCCGGGAGTTCTAATTTCTCCCACAATAGCCACCATAATGGGACGAGGAGCGGTTAAATTAATACTAACAATGGGATCTCGTAATAATCCTTGATCTAAATACTCTCGACTTATGATAGACTCAACTTCAGCTAAAGTTAATCCCACCACAGAAATACGATTAATCAAAGGTAAATTAATAGTACCATCCACTAAAACAGGGTATTCTCGACTATATTCAGGAACATTAAAAATATCAAGAGAAATAATATCCCCAGCATCAAGAGTATAAGGAAATTCTTGACGGGTATTAATAGTAGATGGTGGTGACGTAATATTTACAGGGGTATTTTTAGGAGGAGATAAAGGAATTAAAGGCTTTCTTGCATTAGATTCTTGAGCAAATACTGGGGGAAAAAAACTTACAAAAAAAAGAGTCCATAGTGTTTTATAAAAAGCTGATTTAAACATAATAAATTGTTAATAATAATTATCTAGTAATCAATTCTAAAGATGATTCTCTACGAATATTATCAATAACGTCAAGATATTTATTAATAGCGATGTCTTTAGTAAAGTGATTACAAAAATATTGTCTAGCATTGTATCCCATTTTTTCGCAAAGTGAACTATCTTCCTTTAATTTTAAAAAGAAATTAGCCAATCCTTGAGCATCTTTATTTCTAAAACTTTCACCACATTGAGCATCCACAACTAATTGTTTCAAAAAAGATCTTTCAGGGCAAATTACCCCCACGGCGTTTCCTGCTGCTAAAGTAGAATAAAGTTTGCTCGGAGCTACAATTCCTTCCATTCCTTGAGCCATTGAAATTAAGGAAACATCACAAGCCGTTAGAGAATAAGGTAAATCTTCTTTTTTTTGATAGGGAAGAAATAAAATATTATCTAATTCTAAACCATTAATTTTCTCTTTAATTGCTTCTTGTTGAGGGCCACTACCGATAAAGACAAATTGAATAGAATCATGATAATCTTTGAGAATATAAGCCGCTTCAATAATAGTTTCCATATCATGGCAACGTCCCATATTACCAGAATAAAGAATCGTAAATTTTTTATCTAAACTATATTGTTGAGCAAACCAATTATCTTCTTTTTTAATGGGTTTAATGGTATTTCCATCAGCCCAATTATGAATAATAGAAATCTTATCACTTACTTGTGGACAGGCTTCTAATATAAGCTCTTTCATGGTGCTTGATAAGACAATAATTTCTTGAGCATTAGTCCATGTTTGATGATTTAATTTATTCCATAACTTAACAATTACATTCGTTTCAGGTAAAACTTTTAATGCGGTTATAACATTAGGATATAAATCATAAATTAAACAAACATATTTTTTCTTCCAAATTACATAAACAAAATAACCTAACCAAGTCATAAAAGCTGGTGCAGTAGTTATTATGAGTAAATCATCACCTTTTTGATAACGAGCAGTATGAATAAAAGCGCGTAAAAAAAATAAAAAACTGTTAACCGCTTTACCTCTAATACGTTGAGGCCACATTTGAGCCGTTCTTGTTCGTCTGACATGAACTTTGCCCATTTTTTCATCTCTTGGTGCTTGATTCGTATCAAAAGCATAGCCCGGTTGTCCGCTAAAAACTCTAACTTTAATATTTTCTTTACTAATGGCGGTGGCTAATTCTTCGATTAATTGTCCTGTGGCGGCATAATCTGGAGGAAAAAATTGATTAACAATTAAAATTTTATATTCTTTTTTTGACATGGAGTAATTTATTGTATGTTATTTTTCAGAAAATAAATAATTATTCTAACTTATGATAGTTCACCTAGTATATATTCAAATTTCCACAACTATGTATAAATTTTGAACAAAAGAAGATTGGTATCCATAGACGAAAGTATATTCATTAATGTTTCCGAAAGTTAGGTTAAACATAAAATTAATTACAAAAATAGAAGAAGATAAAATATTATTTCAGTTATGAGAAATATAATTATCTATCTAAATCGTTAGATTTCTAGTAAACTACTTTTGCTGTAAATGTTTAATCAAAGTTTCCTCCGTTAACGCCGTTTTTAGGTGTTGCCAAGGCAAAACTTCCCCTATTTGCCAATTATCATGGACATAGTAATCTAAACTAGGTATTTCTCCTTTTAACTCCTTAAATGCTCGTTTATAACTGCCTAAAGTATCGCCATAATTACGAGTTAATACTAATAATTTACTTAGTCTGCGATCGCCACGAGAAATAAGAGCCTGAATTACAGACCAACTATAGCTTTCAGGGCGAAAATCAACTCCAATTTTGCGTAAATTTTTCTCTAAATATTGCAATCTTTTTTTACTATTAGAATCAACACCAAACCATTGAAAAGGGGTATGAGATTTAGGTACAAAAGTACTGCATCCGAAAGTAACTTTCAATTTTGGTGCAACTTTTTTCACCTGCGCCATCATGTCAATAGTCGCATCAATATCCGATAAGTCTTCCTCGGGTAAGCCTACCATACCATAAAATTTGATGGCTTTTAATCCTCCAGCTTGGGCATTGATAGCCGCCTCGATTATTTCGTGATTTTCGAGCTTTTTATTGATTAATTGTCTAATTTTAGCAGATCCACTTTCAATAGCGATAGTTATTGACTTGGTATCTCGTTTTTTGAGAAAATTCGCTAATTTTTCTGTAATAGTATTTGTTCTTACAGAAGAAATACTTACTCGAATATCATCAAATTGTGATTGGGATAAATAGTCAATTAAAGTATCAAATTCAGGATGTTGAGTGACGGATGCGCCAAGTAAGCCTAGACGATTGGTGACTTTTAACCCTTTTTCGATAGCTGGAATTAAAGAAGCCTCTAAACTAGCGGTACGAAATGGTAAAGTAAGGTAACTAGCCAAGCAAAAACGACACATTTCAGGGCAACTTCTCACGACTTCCACCATATAAATATTTTCCCATGCGGCTTTTTCCGTTACTACCGTTGAAGCTGATAAAACATTTCCCCGATAAGTTTGTTTTTCGACAGTATTAGGAGTATCTTTATTTATGGGTTTAATACTTTCAATTTTACCATCTCTTTGTTGATAGTTAATTTCGTATAAACTAGGGATATAAATTCCTTCTGTTTTAGCTAAATGTGTTAATTTATTTATTCTATTTTCTTGTCTAACTTGTTGATAACTGTTGATAAAGTTACCTAGTAAATTTTCACCATCACCTAATAAAATTATATCAAAAAAGTCAGCAAAAGGTTCTGGATTAGCAGTAAAAACAGGACCTCCACCAAAAATTAAAGGATGATTTTCATTTCTATCTTTAGCATAAATAGGAATGTTTAAAAACTCTAATAAATTAAGGATATTAACATAGTCTAATTCCCAAGAAAAAGAAAACCCAACTAATTCGGGGTTACGAGGTAAGTTTTCATGAATGTCTGTAAATAAGCGACTAACTTCTACGTCATTTCTAGTAGAAAAATTCGCCCAAACTAATTGATAACCTAAGCTAGTAATTCCGACACTATATTCATTAGGAAAAGCAAAAATTAAAGGAATAGGATTGATATTTTTTTGTGAGGGATAAAACAGTAACTTTTCTTGGGTAAAAACAGTCATATAAATTCGACGATATTAAATAATAAAAAACTAATTAATAGAACTAACATTATCAACTGATGAGGTAAAATTATTTTGAATAGTAGGTAAAGAAGGGCGAAAACAGAGATAAAATAAAGTACCGATTAAAGGTATAAAAGTTATTAACCAAAATATATTTTTATTGTCAATTTCTCTTCTAATTAAATCATCACCGACAATAGCAGGAAAGAGTAAGCATAAAAAGCAAAAATCTAAACTCATAATATGAATAAATTTGCACTTTTGCCATTGAGAAATAAAATCTTGCCAATCTCCTTTAGTTATAGCAATATAAATTAAACTCAAACAACTAAGGCTAATAATAAAAGCAAAAAGACGAGAATCTAAAATTTTAATAAGCCAGTTTTTTTCTCCTGAAAATGTGATATTAGATTGACGAAAAGCAAAATATGGTAATAAAGCAAATGCGCCTAAAAAGAAACTACCTATAACAAAAGGAAAGGCTTTAATTTTCTGATTTCTACCATCAATAATTAACAAAAAAGCATAAATAAAGGGCAAAATTCCCATAATATTAAATAGACTAACAATCAGAGGATTTATCCCTTCCCATTTACCGCTAGAAAGATTAATTATTAAGTCTAATGTTTCAGGATTATCTGGAGGTGAAAAGAAAATTGCATATAAAATAAATCCTAACCAAAGACACAAAAAACTGATAGTTTTAATCATATTATTATCAAAATTAATTTATTTTTAATTCCCCCTTTCCTTTCCTTTCTAATTCCTCATTATTAAAACCCAATACCTAAACGACTGGCTAAAGTGGGGGTAATAGGAATTAAAGTTGTTAATGATAAGAAAATTAATATTAATCCCCAAGCGGCTCGTGTATCATTAGGTTCAGTTAATTCGTTTAAGCTAGGACGCTCTAAATCTCTTTGTAAGAATAAAATTACAATAGCCCAATAAAAAGGTAAAGAATTTATCGGATTGAGAATGCTAACAATACCAAGAAGAACTAAAGTACCAATAGTTGCTCGGCGACAGGTTTTTCTACCGTAGATTGCTTGAATGATTCTACCACCATCTAGTTGTCCAGCAGGTACCAGATTTAAAGCAGTGATGACTAAGCCTAACCAACCTAAAATTGTTAAGGGATTTACTCCAACGGTTTCTCCTTGTAAAGCAGAATTGAAAAATAATTTCGCTAAAATACCAACTAAAATTGAACCTTGAAAGAAGTTAGTAGGTATTTCAAATGTACTGACGTTATTTGATAAGGAAAAACCAAGTAAAAGGATAAATAAAGATACCACAAAACTAGCAGCAGGCCCCGCAAATGAAATATCAAATAATACTGAACGATTAGGTATTAAAGATTCAAACCGAGTAATAGCGCCAAAACTGCCAATTTGAAGACTAGGCAAGAAAAAGGGTAAACTTATTTTAACGTTATTTTTACTACCGATGACTTGATGTGCGATTTCATGTGCTAATAAAATTATCCATAAACCGATACATAAAGGCAAAACTTCAGAATAGCGACTCCAATTATCTATCAAATCAAAGCCTAGAAGTAAAGAAGTAGCTTCCATACTGGTAAAAACTGTAGCTAAAAGTAATACTAAAGCAAGATTTTTTTGTGCCAAGGTTAAGGGTTTAGGATCGTTAGTACTAGGTAAAATGATAACCACAGGTTTTCCTTCGGGAGTTTCTACTAAAAATAAACGGTATTTATCTTCTAATTTTTTTGTTAATTTCTCTGTTAAATGTTGATGAGTTATGTCTGCTTCTCCTCGTAAATTACCTTTTAGGATAACGCCTTCTTGATAAGGGATTGTTTCAGTTATAAAAAAAGTGTCGATACCAAAAATACTTTTAATCACTTTTAAATCTTCATCATCAATAGGAGAAAAATCAGGCTTAATTTGCTCTATTTTAACTGGAAATTGATTCCCTTTCAAACTACCGATATTATTATTAGGTGATAAATTTTCTTTATTTTCAGCTATTTCTTGATTTTTATTAAAATTTTCTATTAACTCTTTCTTTATTTTGCTTAAATCATTATTATTAATAGTACTTTCTGCTTTTTTTCTAATCAAGTTACCTAAATAGATATAAAACCCTGATGATAAAACTAAAAGTAAAATAACCGTGATAAAATTAATATATATACCAGTAGCTAATAATGAAAAAAAGACGATCCAAGGAGTCATTAAAGTTAAAGATTGTAACCAAGCTAATATTCCTATTTCTCCAAAAGGTTTAGCTCGATTATAGCCCCAAATTATGAGACTCAAAGCCAATAATATAATGGCAATTAATGTAAAATTATTTGATAAATTAACCATAAGTTATTAATTGATAATTGATAATTGATTATTTCTAGTTATTTAATGATTGACGCAAATTGCCTTCATTTTCTCTCAATAAAATTTCTGCTTCCGATGAGGTTTTATTCCTCCAGTGCATCAATAATGCTAATTTTACCTTATATCCACTAGCACTTAAAAGTTTCATAGCGTTTTCTCTATCTAAATCTGTTAAATCACTAATAATACGCAATGCTCGATCTTCTAATTTACTATTAGTTACAGACACATCTATCATGCGGTTTCCGTAAACTTTCCCTAGTTTTACCATCACCCCAGTGGAAATGATATTAAGAGCCATTTTCGTTACTGTACCAGCTTTTAGTCTGGTTGAACCTGCCAAAATTTCCGCCCCCGTCAACAATCTAATGTCTATATCTGCTTCTATGGGTACTTGTTTTGAAGGTACACAACTCATGGCGATCGCCACTGCACCCCGTTTCTTTGCTTCTTGCAATGCACCATGAACATAAGGAGTAGTACCACCTGCGGTAATTCCGATAACCACATCCAAAGAATTGATATGATTATCTATCATAGCCTGAGCGCCATCTTCGGGACGATCTTCTAAGGCTTCGGAACTTTTCACCAAAGCCGACACACCCCCAGCTAAAATGCCCTGTACCATATCAGGAGGAGTGCAGAAGGTGGGGGGACATTCAGCGGCATCAAGTACTCCTAAACGTCCGCTAGTACCCGCTCCAAGGTAAAATAAACGTCCTCCCTTAGACAAAGATTTTGCGGTTATTTCGATAGTTTTTGCTAATTCTTCCCTAGCATTGGCGATGGCTTTAATGGTATTTTGATCTTCTTGATTGAATAAATCAACAATTTCTAAGGGCGAAAGTTGATCTAAATTAGCACTAGCTATGTTAATCTGTTCCGTTAATAAATGACCACGATTCATGATAATTAAGAATAGATAATTGATAATGAATAATTGTTAATTGTTAATGGATAACTACAATAAACCTTCTAGTTGACGGCGGATGCGCTCTAATTCAAAAGCTGACATTTCCGCTTCAGTTTTTTCAGGTAAAGGAGAATAAACACTATCCTCATTCCAGTCAGTTTGAGTAACATTATTTTCAGGAGGAATTTCTAACATCCCATCACTGATAAATTTCCATTGATAACCAGACGCAAGGCAAAAATCTTCTATCTCTTCCCTCTCAAGAGATTCCACCGAAGGAGTCAAAAAATCTTGGGCTTCTAGTAATATACCGTAACGAATTGCATCATCTTCTGATTCAAACATTAAGATAAAATCTTGATCTCCTATGTTCAGAGTATGAATTCCTTCATTAGCCGTACCAGAATTATATAAAAGAACGTATATTCGCATTTATCGTCATTATTAATAGTTATAGTTGATAGATAAGAAATAAAATAGTTGTATTACTTCATTAATTATTTATGGGTGATTGACAACCGTAGGTATTATTAAGATTAATCACAATTTCATCAATACCTTTAACTAATGCCGCACCAGATTGATTAGGACTATTGGCCAAAATACTAAAGACTAAAGTACCATATTCCCGATGATCTAAGTAACCAGATAATGCCCTAACACCCGTTAAAGTGCCAGTTTTAGCGTGAACAATACCTTGTACTGGAGTTTGTTTCATCCGATTACGCAAAGTTCCACTCATTCCAGCAGTAGGTAAGGAAGTAAAAAATATATCTCTTTGAGGATTAGAATACATAACCTTAAGAGTATCAACTAAAACCCTTGGAGTAGCTAGATTTCGGCGAGATAAACCCGAACCATCAGCGAAATGAAAACCTTGAGGATTAATGCCTAAGTTTGTTAAAGTTTGTTTTGCTACAACACCACCACCAATTTTTTTCAAAAGAGTATCAGCATAATAATTATCGCTTCTTAAATTAGTCACAGTTACCCATTCTTGTAGAGATTTATTAGCACTAATAGTTGTTTGAGGAGAAAGTCTTTGTAATGCGGCAGCTGTTGTCAAAATTTTCATATTAGAGGCTGGGATAAATCCTCGATCTGCATTATATTGATAAATAGTTTCCCCATCAGATAATTTCTCGACTAAAATTCCCCAACTGCCACCATAACGCTTCATAATTCCTTCGATATTAGGGGAAATAGAAGGATTACAAACCGATGGAGGAATATTATTATTCTCAGGAGGTAAAACTTCAATGGGAATAGAGAAAACCTCCGATGGATTATTGTAACTATTAACTTCTGGTAAAACAGTTTGTGCGCTAACCGTACCTCCATAGGTAAAAGCAAGAATCGATAAACAGTGAATAAATTGTTTCCTTTTAAGCATAAGATTAAATTTTGAATGAACTTTAAATAATTTTCAGTATTGTAACAATATATTTATTTTTATTAAAAACGGATGAATCAAAATCAACCATTACCGAAATTAGTAAAAACTAAGACAACAGTTTATCATCTCGTTAGATCTTTTATCGTTAACCCTGTTTTTCATCTTTATTTTAGAGGTACGGTTACAGGTAGAGAAAAAGTACCCCTTAAAGATAAACTAATTATAGTTAGTAATCATGCTAGTGTTTTTGATCCTCCCCTCGTTTCTGCTGCCATCCGTCGCCCTGTTTCTTATATGGCAAAAGAAGAATTATTTAATATTCAAGGTTTAAAACAATTAATTACCGCTTTAGGTGCTTATCCTGTAAATCGTCAAGGTATTGATCGTAATGCCATTCGTCAAGCAATGTCAAGAATTGAAGAAGGATGGGCTACGGGTATATTTATTGAAGGAACGCGCACTTCTGATGGTAGAATTTATGATCCAAAATTAGGTGCAGCTTTGATTGCCGCAAAAGCTCAAGCTCCATTACTTCCTGTGTGTCTTTGTGGTACAGAAAAAATTACTATTTCAGGGAAAAAAATTCCTCAGTTTGTGAAAATTCAGATCAAAATTGGAGATTTAATTCCTCCCCCTTCATCGGTAAAAAAAGAAGAATTAGAATTAGTCACTCGTCAATGCACTGAAAGTCTTAACTCTCTTCATGACGATAACTAAAATTATTACATATATTTAATGTAAAAACTGCATAACAGTTCTCAAAATCACTGATTTTTTTTCATAGACTAATTATTATGTAGTTATATACACAAAATAGAATGAAAGATAATCATGACTACTATTTACGAAAAATTAGGCGGGAAAGAAGCTGTTAATGTCGCTGTAGAAATATTCTATGACAAAGTTTTGAATGATGATCGAATTAAAGATTTTTTTGTTAACACTGATATGGTAAAACAAAAAGCTCATCAAAAAGCCTTTATGACTTATGCTTTTGGTGGTAGTGATAGCTTTGACGGTAATGATATGAGAAAAGCACATCAAGAATTGGTTGCTAATCATGGTTTAACGGATCTTCATTTTGATGCGATCGCCGAAAACCTTGTGGTTACTTTACAAGAATTAAAAGTTGCACCAGAAATCATTGAAGAAGTAGTGCAAGTTGTGGGATCTATGCAACATCGTAATGATGTACTTAACCGTTAATTACCTCAGTTCGATGTAAGAATATCCGACTGAAACAGGTTTTAGGTATCAGGTATCAGGTAGCAGGTAGCAGGTTTAATTTTCACTTATATTATGTTATTTAATCCAAGAATTGAAAACAAAAAATCAATGAAGATATATTTTTTATCAATTCTTTAACCTAATACCTAACACCCTTTTCACTACATCACCGAAAATTTTAGATCGAACTTAGATGTTAATTAGGAAAAACAGGATGATTCAAGCTATAAATCCTAAGTTACAATGATTTTATAGACTTGAATTTTTGATCATCAATTTATGAAAACTAACTGTAATACTGATAAATATACTAATGAACAAATTTCGGCATGGTTAAGAGGTTTACTCACCGTAGCCTATGCTGATGGTCATTTTGACCCTGAAGAACAAGAATTAATTGCTAGTTTAACTCAAGATGAACTAATACCTTGTACAGATTTAGGTAATTTAGACATCATTTCTCCTCAAGAGTTAGCTATGGCTTTAGGGGATGATCTTCATATTAAAGAAAATTTCCTACGCACTGCGGTAATGATGGCCATTGCCAATGGCGTTTATAGTAAATCAGAATCAGATACAGTCCAAGAATTTCAGTCAGCTTTAGGATTAGATTTAGAAGCGTTAAAATCCTTAGAGTCAACTCTTTGGCATCCCGAAACCGAAAAAACAGGAGAAGCACATCATCCCGACTTATTACAACCAGTCAAAAAATGGTTAGATAAAATGGACATAAATGATCCTAGGGTTGCCCGTTTTTTATGTAAAATGATTCCTCCACAATGTCCTTTTGAACGGGATATTACATTATTTGGCAAAAAAATTGTTCATATTCCTCCCATGTGTAAACTAAACCCTTTATATGATCAAATGGTAGGTTTAAGATTTCGCTCTCTTTCTTATCTTGCCGATGACTGTAAAGAAGATATTACACCCTATATATAATTATTATACAAAACCTTATCTGCTACCTTATACTTAAGCATCATAGTTGATTATTTAATTAACATCTTATTGTAAAAAGTTAGTAGTGTCTATTTTTTCTCTCCCATTAACAACAACTAAAGACATTAACATTGTTATATGAGAAGTTTATTGTAAAATTCCTATATAAGTTAGTAAAGATATTCATCATGAAAAATTCATCTTTAACCATCGAAGAAAAAGTAAATAATTCTCAAGAATGTTTAATGGCCAGTATGTCTCCTTCCGCATTATCTATGGTAGCTGATTTTTTTAAAGTTTTATCAGAAGTTAGTCGTTTAAATATTGTTTGTTGCTTACGAGGAGGAGCTAAAAACGTTACCGAAATAATTGAAGTTACAGGATTAGGACAAGCTAATGTCTCCAAACACCTAAAAATGTTGGCTCAAGTAGGGGTAGTAACTCGTACTCAAAGAGGAATTAATGTCTATTATGAAATTACTAATCCTTTTGTCTTTCAATTATGTGATGTAGTTTGTAATTCTATCTCTATGCAGATTCAACAACAACATCAACAATTATCACAATTAAACTTAATCAAAAAAAATCACCTTTAAAAATAAATCAAATTTTGATGACAATTAACAATAACTTATCCATAATTACTAACCTTATTATTAGAAAGATTAAACATTACTAAATAAATAGTTAAATATTTAGGAAGACGAGAAAGTTAGAAAATATCAATTATCAAAAATGACAAAATATAGAGAATATGTAGAGATAAAATTATTATTTATTTAATATAATCTATTATTATGAGTGATAAGATATGGACAAAAAAATTAAACAGTAACAAATTTTACTAATCAAAAATAATGAATGAATCTTATACAAATAATATTGAAGAACAATCTTTAAATAGAGATGAAAGAGTAAAACAATTAAAAAATATGATTGAGACTCTACACATTGCGGAAAATATTTCTAAAAATGGTTATTTAATTACAAGCTCTGAATTGGCAGATTTAATGGACATTAATGCTAGTGCCGTAACAAGTAGGGGTGAAGAATGGTCATGGCGTAACTGGATTATTTCGAGAGTAAGGCGAGAAGGTAATCAAATTCTCTGGCAATTAGAAAGAGTAGAAAAATTAAACAGCTAACTTAATTATCAATAAAACGATTTGCTAACCTTAAAATTTGCCCCGCTAACATAGCCGCACCAAAACCGTTATCAATATTAACAACGCCGATACCCGTTGCACAGGAATTAAGCATAGTTAATAACGCTGATAAACCACCAAAACTAGCACCATAACCGATACTCGTAGGTACAGCAATTACGGGACAACTCCCTAAACCTGCAACTACACTCGGTAACGCACCTTCCATACCAGCTACGACAATTAACACATCTGCTTCAGCTATTATATGACGATGACTCAATAAGCGGTGAATTCCTGCTACTCCTACATCCCATAATCTTTGTACTTCAAAACCACATAATTCTGCGGTAATTGCTGATTCTTCCGCTACTGGTAAGTCAGCAGTACCTGCTGTCAAAATGGATATTTTACCCTTATATTTAAAGGTATTTTGACCGATAGCGGCGATTTTTGCCATAGGATAATATCTTAAATCAGGTACTTGTTCTTGTAATATTTCCACTACTTCCGCCTCTAATCTGGTAGCCATGACAACTGGGGCTTTTTCCCTCATAACGGTAAAAATTTGGATCATTTGTTCGGGGGTTTTTCCTTGACTCCAAATAACTTCAGGAAAACCCGTGCGCAGTTGTCGATGATGATCAATTTTGGCAAAATCTCCTATAGGCTCAAAATCAAGGTATTTTAGCTTTTCTATACCTTCTTCGGGGGATATTTTACCTTCGGCTATGGCAGATAATAATTTTTCTAAGGATTGGCGATCGCGCATTGATTAATTAAGTAATAAATAATATTTAATAAGTCTTTTAATTTCTAATTATTCTTCATTGTGAATTTACCTGTTGTCTATCACCCTAATTATGTCACCCCGTTGCCCGATCAACATCGTTTTCCCATGGCAAAATTTAAGTTATTACAGGAATTGTTACTTAAAGATGGTATTATAACCCCAGAGTCAATTCATCAACCAGAAATTGCTCCCTCGAATATTTTACAATTAGTACATAGTGCTGACTATGTAGAGAACTTTTGTAATGGTACATTAAATCCTAAAGTTCAAAGAAGAATCGGTTTACCTTGGAGTGAAGGGTTAATAAAACGTACTTGTACCGCCGTTGGAGGCACTTTATTAACGGTAAAATTGGCTTTAGAGTACGGGATATGTTGCAACACCGCAGGAGGTACTCATCACGCTTTCCCTGATTATGGTTCAGGTTTTTGTATTTTTAATGATTTGGCCATCGCATCTCGTTATTTATTAACTCAAGGATTAGTCAACAAAATTTTGATAGTAGATTTAGACGTACATCAAGGAGATGGTAATGCCTTTATTTTCGCAGACGATGATCAGGTTTTTACTTTTTCCATGCACTGCGAAGCAAATTTTCCTTATCGTAAACAAAAAAGCGATTTAGATGTTTCTTTACCTATCGGTTTAGACGATGATGGTTATTTACAAATTTTGGCTAGTTATCTTTCTGATTTACTTACCCAAGTTAAACCCGATATTGTATTATATGACGCTGGAGTGGATACTCATGTAGGCGATCGCCTAGGTAAATTATGCCTTACCGATACAGGAATATATCGCCGAGAAATGCAGGTTTTAAGTACTTGTTTAGCCTATGGTTATCCCGTTGCAGCAGTTATTGGCGGTGGTTATAGCAGTAACTTACAAGAATTAGTTTATCGTCATTCATTATTACATCGTGCCGCCTTTGATTGTCTGAAACTGTAAGGAAAAAATCTTTTATAAAGATAAATTCAGGAGAAGGATTAAAGCAAAATAGACTATATCTTTTAAAATTAATAAAAATAACTAATAATTTTCCCTTGCCCCTTGCCCTTCAAAATTAGAACAAATAAAATAAATTGATCAACTATAATAAGAATTGTAAAGAAATGTTGAGAATATTGAGAAAAATATGAGTAAGGTTAACTTAGCAGAAATATCTAGTAAATTAGATAGTACTAACTCTAAAGATAGATTATTAGCTTTAGCATCCTTAAGGGAAGTAGAAGCACAAGACGCTGTACCTTTGATTAAGAAAGTTCTCAATGATGAGATGTTACCTGTGCGCTCTATGGCAGTATTTGCTTTAGGCATCAAAAAAACTGATGAATGTATGCCTATTTTAGTTAAATTATTAGAAACAGATCCAGATTATGGCATTCGTGCCGATGCTGCTGGTGCATTAGGTTATCTAAAAGATATTAACGCTTTTGAGGCTTTGGTAAGAGCTTTTTATGAAGATACAGAATGGTTAGTAAGATTTAGTGCGGCGGTGTCTTTAGGCAATTTAGGAGACGTTCGAGCTAAACAAGTTTTATTACAAGCATTACACAGCTCAGAACCAGTTTTGCAACAAGCCGCAATTTCAGCATTAGGAGAAGTAAAAGCAGAAGATTGTATCGAGGAAATATTAGTTTTTGCTCAATCTCAAGATTCGTTAATTAGACAACGATTAGCAGAATCTTTAGGTAATTTTAACACAGAAAAAAGCATCTCAGCCTTAAAATTTCTCCTCAAAGATTCTAACCCACAAGTATCTGAAGCGGCAGTGCATTCTCTGGAAAAAGTTAAAGAGAAAAAATAATTATTAACAATATTAAAAAATACTTAACGATTCTTTATAATAAGAAGAATCACGATTAACCCTTATCAACACAATAAAGCTGATGTATCCATTGTTACTAAGTTTGAGTGTCTAGTGTGAATTAATATAACGAATCTAAGTATGAAAGGTCAAGATATAATGACGAATTACCCCATTGATAATAGTTTAACTCCCTTTCAAGGACAACCTTGGTTAGTAGAAGACAGAGATGCTTGTGGTGTTGGTTTTATCGCCTATCAAGATAACCGTCAATCCCATAAATTGGTAAAACAAGCCCTTAAGGCTTTACACTGTATGGAACATCGGGGAGGATGTAGTGCAGATCAAGACAGTGGTGACGGTTCGGGAATTTTAACAGGAATTCCGAAACAAGTATTTAAGCCTTGGTTTAGCGACAATAATTTTGAAATGCCCCCAGAAGGAGAATGGGGTGTCGGAATGGTATTTTTACCCCAAGATGAAAAAGAAGCGGAAAAAGGGCGCTTATTTGTGGAGGAGATGGTAGCGGTAGAAAGTCTTAAAACCCTCGGTTGGCGTAAAGTACCTATTAATTCTGATGTTTTGGGCAAACAAGCTAAAGAAAATCAACCTCGTATTGAGCAAATTATTGTTACTTCAGGGGAAACTCATTATCAAGGTGATGAACTTGATCGCCGTCTGTATGTAGCACGATCAAGGGTAGGAAAACAATTATCTGATGATTTTTATATCTGTTCTTTTTCTTGTCGTACTATAGTTTATAAAGGTTTAGTACGGGGGGAAATTTTAGAACAATTTTACTTAGATTTACAAAACCCTGAATATCAAAGTCGTTTTGCGGTATATCATCGTCGTTTTAGTACGAATACCATGCCAAAATGGCCTTTTGCTCAACCCATGCGAATTTTAGGGCATAATGGCGAAATTAATACTCTCATTGGTAATATTAATTGGATGAGTGTACGGGAAGCAAATTTAGAGTTGCCCGGTTGGAGTCAAGAAGAGTTTGAAGGAGTTACACCTATTGTTAACATGAATAATAGTGATTCTTACAACCTTGATAGTTCTTTAGAATTATTAGTCCGTACAGGTCGCAGTATTCCTGAAGCCTTGATGATTCTTGTGCCTGAAGCCTATAAAAATCAGCCCGAATTAGACAAATATCCCGAAATTACTGACTTTTATAATTACTATAGCGGATTAAAAGAACCTTGGGATGGTCCAGCTTTACTGGCTTTTAGTGAAGGTAAAACCGTTGGTGCTTGTCTTGATCGTAATGGTTTACGTCCTGCTCGTTATGCTATCACAAAAGATGGCTATGTGGTGGTAGGTTCTGAAGCAGGAGTCGTTGACTTAGACGAGTCAGAAATCATCGAAAAAGGTAAACTTGGCCCCGGTCAGATGATTGTCGTTGATTTAGAACATAATAAAATTCTCAAAAACTGGGAAGTTAAACAGGCAATCGCCATTCAAAAACCCTATGGGCAATGGTTAAAAGAATATCGAGTACATTTAGACAGACAAGCTATAACTCCTCTTGCTAAGGGAGAATCTACCCCCCCAAACCCCCTTGCTCAGGGGGGAGACGTAGTCGGGGGGTTAAGTAATTCCGACTTAGTGCAACAACAGACAGCATTCGGCTATAACCTCGAAGATGTAGAAATGGTTATCACTGCTATGGCAAGAGATGGGAAGGAAGCTACTTTTTGTATGGGTGATGATATTCCCCTCGCTGTGTTATCCCATAAGCCTCGTTTATTATACGATTACTTTAAGCAACGTTTTGCTCAAGTTACTAACCCCCCTATTGATCCTTTACGAGAAAGTCTGGTAATGTCATTACGGATGCACTTAGGAGCAAGAGGAAACGTATTACATATAGAGCCAAAAAATGCTCATACTCTCTTACTTGATTCCCCTGTGTTGTCAGAATCAGAGTTAGACTTCATCAAAAAAACTGACTTCTCTACCATAGAATTATCTACTCTTTTCCCGATCAGTGATGGACCTAATGGGTTAAAATTAGCCTTAGAAAGATTATGTAATGAAGCTACCCAAGCCGTCAATAAAGGGCATCAAATTATTATTTTAAGCGATCGCACCCTTGCTAAGGGGAATTTAGGTGGTTCAATTTCCACTGAATATTCCTATATTCCACCTCTCCTTGCTATGGGTGCAGTACATCAACATCTAATTAAAGAAGGATTACGGTTAAAAACTTCTTTGATTGCCGATACCGCTCAATGTTGGAGTACTCATCACTACGCTTGTTTAATCGGTTTTGGAGCTTCTGCTGTTTGCCCTTACTTAACCTTACAAACAGTTTCCGCTTGGTGGCGCGATGATAAAACTCAGAAATTGATGGAAAATGAGAGAATTCAACCTATTACTGAAGTACAAGCCTTAAATAATTATCGTCAATCCGTGGAAGCAGGATTACTCAAAATATTATCAAAAATGGGCATTTCTCTCTTAGCTTCTTATCATGGTGCGCAGATTTTTGAAGCCATTGGATTGGGTGCAGATGTCATCGAATTAGCCTTTAAAGGCACAACCAGTCGAGTCGGTGGTTTAAATCTTCAAGAAGTGGCTAACGAGGTTATCTCTTTTCATCATAAAGCCTTCCCTGAGTTACAAGCCAAAAAACTTGAAAATTACGGCTATGTAAACTATAAAAAAGGTGGGGAATATCACATGAATTCTCCCGAAATGGCAAAAGCCTTACACAAAGCCGTTGCCACCTACGGTACAGAGGAAGGTTATGATCATTATGAGTGGTATCGTAATTATTTGGAAAATCGCCCTGTTACCGCTTTAAGAGATTTACTAGAGTTTAAATCTGATAAAAATTCCATCTCTATCGATGATGTAGAATCCGTAGAAGACATTGTCAAACGTTTTTGTACGGGGGGAATGTCTTTAGGTGCGTTAAGCCAAGAAGCCCACGAAACCCTCGCTATAGCGATGAATCGCATCGGCGGGAAATCTAACTCTGGGGAGGGAGGAGAAGATCCTAATCGCTATGATACTATCGATGATGTCGATGATAATGGTAAAAGTCCTCGCTTTCCTAACCTTAAAGGTTTACAAAAAGGCGATCGCGCTACATCTGCCATTAAACAAATTGCTTCAGGACGTTTTGGAGTAACTCCTGAGTATTTAATGAGTGGTCAACAATTGGAAATCAAGATGGCTCAAGGAGCAAAACCGGGTGAAGGTGGACAGTTACCGGGTAAAAAAGTTAGTGAATATATCGCTATGTTACGCCGTTCTAAACCGGGTGTTACCCTAATTTCTCCTCCTCCTCATCATGACATTTATTCTATTGAGGATTTAGCCCAATTAATCCACGACTTACACCAAATAAATCCCAGTGCTAAAGTATCTGTTAAGTTAGTGTCAGAAGTGGGTATCGGTACGATTGCCGCAGGAGTAGCTAAAGCCAATGCCGATGTAATCCAAATTTCTGGTCATGATGGTGGTACTGGTGCATCACCCTTAAGCTCCATTAAACACGCTGGTTGTCCTTGGGAACTAGGTATAACTGAAGTACATAGAACTTTACTAGAAAATCAACTGCGTGATAGAGTATTACTCCGTGCTGATGGTGGTTTTAAAACAGGTTGGGATGTCGTCATGGCTGCTTTAATGGGTGCGCAAGAATATGGTTTTGGTACAGTTGCCATGATTGCAGAAGGCTGTATTATGGCTCGTGTTTGTCATACTAATCAATGCCCTGTGGGAGTTACCAGTCAACAAGAGCGTTTACGTCAACGTTTTTCGGGTGTACCCGCCGATGTCGTTAATTTCTTCTATTTTGTCGCTGAAGAAGTGCGATCTATTCTTGCTAAACTAGGTTATCGTAGCTTAGATGAAGTTATCGGGCGCGGTGACTTGTTAACCTATCGTCAAGAGGTAAAACTTACTAAAACTAAAGCCCTTATATTAGACTGTTTAACTAACCTTCCTGATGTAAAAACTAATCGTGACTGGTTGAATCATGGTGATACTCACACTAACGGTAACGTTTTAGATGATGAAATCCTTGCCGATAGTGTTATTAGAGAGGCGATCGCCAATCAAGGTATTGTTACTAAAGAGATTACCATAATTAACACTGATCGATCCGTTGGTGCAAGAATTGCAGGGGTTATTGCTAAAAAATACGGAGATTACGGCTTTAATGGGCAACTTAATCTTAACTTCAAAGGCAGTGCTGGACAGAGTTTTGGTGCTTTTAATATTCAAGGCATGAATCTTCACCTTGAAGGGGAAGCCAATGACTATGTTGGTAAAGGTATCAATGGCGGTTCTATCGTTATTGTACCCCCTAAAGAGTCCATTTTTGAGGCATCGGAAAACGTAATTTTAGGCAATACTTGCTTATACGGTGCAACTGGTGGTGAATTATACGCCAATGGAAGAGCTGGAGAGCGTTTTGGGGTGCGTAACTCTAATGCTACGGCTGTCATCGAAGGTGCAGGAGATCACTGTTGCGAATACATGACAGGAGGCTTAATCGCTGTCTTAGGAAGCGTAGGGCGTAACGTGGGTGCAGGGATGACAGGGGGCTTAGGTTATTTTCTTGATGAAGAGGGCAATTTTGAAGTAAAAGTTAACCCTGAAATCGTCAAAATTCAGCGTATTTGCACCCCTGAAGGTGAGGCACAATTAAAAGAATTAATCACTAATCATGTCCATAAAACAGGTAGTAAAAAAGCTCAATTAATCTTAGATAATTGGGCGAATTATGTACCGAAATTCTGGCAAGTTGTTCCTCCTTCGGAAGCAGAAAATCCTGAAGTTAAGGCTCAAAAAGAGTTAACGACTGTGTAATTTAATTTGATTTTGGTGGGCTTTGCCCACCCTACTTTTATGATTAACTGCTCTCTGAAAATTTAGAATAGTTTTTATGTTTATATTAAAATTAAATTATCTTTATTCATTTCAATAAATTCGGTCATTTTAAGATTTATAGTTTCTTCGTATTCCAGCATTAACTTCTCTGATTCTATTTTTTCTAACTCATACATTTCTGAGGACTTAATACGAGCTTCTGAATTTATTTTTGCTTTTATTCTTTTTAATTGATTTTTTTTGTGTAATATTTTTTCTTGTTTTTTCTGTTCTATTTTTTTCAACCATGGTTCACAAATTATAATATAAATTAAAAATAAAATAATTAATGTCGCTATTGTATAGACGAAGAATCGTATTAATAGTCCAATACCAACAATGACAATACATAAAATAAAGCCAAATATAAATGTTTCACCAAAGAAATGATCAACAGGAGTTAAATATTTAGTATTCTGATTTCTTGTCTTTTGAGTTTTGTTATAAGTGACATATTTTTCATATTGAACTTTATATTTTTCTTTAGCTTCTTCATAATATTTATTATATAAATAACTTTTTAACGAATGAGCTAAATATTGTTTTTCTGTTAAGATTTGATTAGAAATTGGCTCTATTTCATTCTCTAAAAACATTGTAAAATTTTTTAAGAAAAGTCTATTTTCTTTTTTGCTCAAATCTAATCTTTCTTCTATGACATTTAACTCTTGTAACAACTTAAATAAATTATAAATATCTTGAGGATTCCATTCAGAACCGCAATCTAAACAAATAGTATATTTTTTCGTATCAATAACAGATTTGGAGTATTCAGATTCAGAACCAGTATGTATTTCTTGATTTTTACCCGTAGTTGCTCCAATAATAGCACCAACACCTCCAAATAAAAGACCGCCTACTACAGCACGACCCCAGTTAATTTTTTTATCAACATTGACATTTGAAGTGGTTTTATTCTGTGTGTTTAATCCGACTGTTTCAGTAACAAACTGAATATGATCAGAACCACACTCTGGACAGTTTGCCATATTTCATCTGTTATTTATTCATTAACACAGTATACATTGTAACTTATAACTAAGATTTTTAAATTAAGTTTAAGTTAATTTGATTTAGGCTAAATGCGTTGAAGATTATGGTGGGGATCAGTTGAACAATCTTCAACTCCTACGATAATACAAACTGTAGGGGCAGAATAATATTCTGCCCACCTCCCCCGAATTTTCTCACCCACTTTCACCACAATTTCTGCCCTATTCTCTCCTCAAATATTACTCATTTATAACCAAATCTTAATTAATTTCAACTTATTAAAAAGGCAAATCTAAAATAATATTTTTTGATGATGAATATTCCGAATCTTTCTCCCAATTACGAAGATTATTTAAAATATATTCTCGGACATTATTAAGCATTTCTTCATCTTTAATAACCTTTTCATGATATTTCTTTGCCATATTAAAGATGTGCCTTTTTGTTTGTTGGCAAATTTGATTAATTTTCTTCGTCACCGCTCCTTTAAACGATCAAACTATACTCGGAATTGAACCTTTAACAACTTTCTGAAATTGGTTATATTTTTCCTCTTGATTAAGTGATTTTTTAATCCATAAAATACCGTTATTTAAGGAGAAGGAGGAAGTGCAGGAGGTGCAGGAGGTGTTAATGATGGGCTAGGAGGTTGAGTGGGAATAGGAGACGGAGATTGATTCACCGAAGAATCAGGATAACTTGGATAATAAGGATTAAATCCGGGGTAAGGACTTGTAGTCTGAGAAGGGGCTTGAGATTTACCCGGTAAAGTCGCTAAAGCTACCCTTTCTCCACCTACTTCTTTAAGCATATCTAATACTTCAATTACCTGACTGTAACGAACTTCTTGGGAAGCGTGAAGTACCATTAACCCACTAGGGTTAAGACTATGATAATTTTTGATAGCACTATAAAGTTGTACTTGAGTAATGGGTTGTTTTTCAAGATATAATTGACCCCTATTATCGAGGCTAACCACTAACATTTCTCGCATTTGTGCTTCCCCAGTACTAGCTTTAGGTAGATTCAACGTCATGGCTTGTTGTCGAGAAAAACCTACAGCCGCCAAAATGAAAAACGTCAAAATACAAAAAATAACGTCAATCATGGGTACAATTTCGATTCTGACTTCCTGTTCATTCATATCTTGCCATAGCTTAAAGGGTTTAGCACTATATTTATGATGGGAAGGAGTTTTAACTTCTTTTTCTGATACCTTCGTTTTTGCAGATAATTGAGTCATAGGATATAAAAAGAGATAATACAGATATGTGTTTAAAACAGTGAAAAAAATTAAATAATCATCAGCACTTTTTTTGAAATCAACAGTAAAAGATAATGATTGATTTCTAGGTTAACTTATACCGTCAAATTTTGTTCTTGATTCCATTTTTGACGATAAATTACTTCTAAATCACTTCCAGCTTTACGAAAAACCCGCACTTGATTAAACCAAAAAGCCTGAAATAAGCGATAAAAAACCACACTAATAATCGCTACAATCAACCCTGCTGCGGTAGAAATTAGAGATTCACCAATACCTTGAGTTACCCCTGAAGTCGCTCCCGTACCTAAATCACTCAAAGAAATTGAACCTAAAGAACGAATTAGCCCTAAAACAGTACCCAATAAACCTAATAATGGAGATAGTGCAATAACACCTTCTAAAATTTTGTCACCTTTTCGCATTAAAATCAATTCATCATCAGCACTGGTTTCTAAAGCTAAATGGAAGATTTCAGGATCTGCATTTTCTAATTGTAAGGGAGTATTCAGAAATTTACCTAAAGGATGATTACGGTATCGAGAAGAAATTTCCCCTGCTTTTTCCCAGTTTGTACTAGCCGCATCGAGAATATTATTCAAGATTTGATCTTCTTTTATTAGTACTTTTGACCAAAAGAAAATACGTTCAATAATAGTACCCAAAGCTAGGATTGATAAGAATAAAAGAGGCCAGATTGACACACCACCTTTCTCAATTAATTCTGCTAAAGTCACTGATTTTAATTCCCCTGTCTCAATAGTTAGTTTTCATTAACCAATTATCATTGATCACTGATCGATTATCAATCATGACACAAAATATTTTAATTTTAACCATACAGAAAAATTATGATTCTTAATCAACCCAAACAACATTATTATTTGCTGAGAGTAAGCCTTCTCCGTCTTCTTCCCAGTAAAAATCTAGCAAGTAATATAATTTTATTGCTTCTTGTTCAGTCATTTGTTCATTTTTAACTTTTTTCAAAAATGACTCCATAAAATTGACGATAGCGGCTAACTCTTCTTTCGGAAAAGAATCATTCAAATTAGACAGAGTTTTTTTAGCATCAAGAATTGTATCACCTTTTTCTTTTGGGAGGGGAGTTGATCTTCTTAAAGGATCTCTCACTACTGCTGCAAATCCTTGAGCTACAGCTTGTCTTATCTTTGGTTTTAATTGAACTATTCCTTTCGCTTTCTGTTTTTCAATACCTTCTTTTGAGGAAGCATATAAACTAGGGAGACGATTAAGCGCAAAAGTTGCCACTTCCACTAAATTTAAAGTCATTCCAGACTGAGTTAAAGTTTTATTATTGGCTAATTGATATTGGATTTCTTCATCTACGAAAATTTCCATTACATTTCTATAAGGTTTTTTTTCTAATGTCATATTTTTATCTTGACAACAAATAATGAAATAATGAACTATGAGCTATTATAAGTAACTGTTCATTATCTATAGTTTATTTATTTTTAATTATGAGTTATTTTTGAGTTTATCTAACAAAATTTTCACTACTTCTTCGATAGCTATATTTTGAGATTCTTTTGTGGCTCTTGTTACTAATTCTACTTTTCCTTCTTTTAAAGATCTTCCCGTCACGATACGATAAGGAATACCAATTAAATCAGCGTCTTTAAATTTTACCCCAGCACGTTCGTCTCTGTCATCGAATAAGGCTTCAATTCCTGCTTGATTCAATTCTTGATATAGTTTTTCAGCGACTTTCATCTGTCCTTCATCGGTAATATTTGGCACAACTATAGTAACATGATAAGGTGCGATGGCAATAGGCCAGATTATACCATCTTGATCATGACATTGTTCTACGGCTGATTGTGCTAAACGAGATACTCCAATACCATAACATCCCATCACAAAAGGCTTTTCTGTGCCATCTTCGGCGGTATAAGTTGCATTCATGGCTTCGGAGTATTTTGTACCTAATTGGAAAATATGCCCAACTTCTATGCCTCTGGCAGTTTCTAATATTTGACTAGAATCATGGACCCCGCGATCGCCAACTTTAGCTTTACGAATATCTACAATTAAAGAAGGTAAGGTAAACTCTTTACCCCAATTTGCACCCATAACATGATAACCAGATTCATCAGCACCCGTGACAAAATTTTCTAAGTCAATAACAGTTTTGTCGGCTAATCGTAAAAAAGTGCTTTCTACTTGCTCTGATTTCGCAATATAATCATCACTTAAATTAGGAGAAATATAACCTAAAGGTAAAGGATTTGTTGCCCATTTTTGTTGTGCATTTTGATCTGGAACAGTTAAACTAAGGATAGTTTTGGCTTGATAATTAGGAGCTAATTTGACTAATTCATTATTTAATTTAACTTCATTAACATCTTGATCTCCTCTAATATTTACTAAAATTAAGACTGTTTTTCCTGAATCATAGACGGCTTGATATAAAACATTTTTAACAATATTAGTGGCAGAACATCCTAAAAATTCTGTTACCTTAATAATAGTTTCACTATTCGGAGTTGCTTTTTTTTCATAACTATTAAAAGGAGATTTAACCACCTGTGCAGGTAAAGAAACGGCTTTTTCAACGTTGGCTGCATATTTACCATCAGCAGTATAAACAATATCATCTTCTCCTGCTTCAGCTAACACCATAAACTCCTGAGATCCAGATCCACCAATCGCTCCAGAGTCTGCTTCCACAGCCCGAAAACTTAAACCACAACGACTAAAAATATTACGATAGGCTTTATCCATATCTTGATAAGTTTCTTTTAAACTCTCAACGCTACTATGGAAAGAATAACCATCTTTCATGATAAATTCTCTACCGCGCATCAACCCGAAACGAGGGCGAATTTCATCTCTGAATTTAGTTTGAATTTGATATAAATGTGTCGGTAACTGACGATAAGATTTTACCATATCTTTGGCGATCGCCGTGATAACTTCTTCATGGGTAGGACCTAAACCTAATTCTCGTTGTTGCCTATCTACCAAAGAAAACATAATGCCTTCAGCTTTAGTATAAGTCTCCCATCGCCCTGATTCTTGCCATAATTCTGCTGGTTGAATTTGAGGTAATAAACATTCTTGCGCCCCCGTTGCATTCATTTCTTCTCGAACAATTTGGGATATTTTTTGCAAAACACGCCACATCAAAGGAAGATAAGCATAAACACCGCTACCGATACGACGAATATAACCTGCGCGTAATAATAATTTATGACTTTTAATTTCTGCCTCAGCAGGATCATCACGCAAAGTTACCAATAACATTTGAGATAAACGCATAATATAAATTTTAGATAAAAGCACAACCTTTGATTATACTGTTATCAGCCAAGTAAACTATAAAATTTTCCCTGAAGGAATTAGAAAGGAAGGTAACTATTTTTAAAGCCTTATTTGTTGAGGTTTTTTATAGTTCACGAAAGTTCATCATTCACAAAAGTTCATCATAGAAAGAAACTTGCAACTTGCTTGATTAATAAATATTGATTTTATAAATCTTAAAAATTTTTTAGTGAACCATTATTAGAAGATCGAGTTAACCTAAAGATAAATCAATTTTGATCGGAATTATTTATGACAAAAAGAACCTTTGGAGTAATCGGATTAGCAGTGATGGGTGAAAATCTCGCCCTCAACGTCGAAAGTAGAGGATTTCCCATCGCCGTATATAATCGTAGCCCAAATAAAACAGAAGAGTTTATGGCAACACGAGCGCAAGGTAAAGATGTAAAAGCTGCTTACTCTTTAGAAGAATTTGTGCAAACTCTCGAACGCCCTCGTAAAATATTAGTAATGGTAAAAGCTGGAGCGCCCGTAGATGCAGTGATTCAACAACTTAAACCGTTACTTGATGAAGGAGATATGATTATCGATGGTGGTAACTCCCTCTATGAAGACACAGAAAGACGTACTAATGAGCTTGAAGCCACTGGTTTAGGGTTTATGGGTATGGGAGTAAGTGGTGGCGAAGAAGGTGCTTTAAATGGTCCTTCATTAATGCCCGGAGGTACAGAAGCGGCTTATCATGAATTAGAGCCGATTTTAACCAAAATTGCCGCCCAAGTAGATGATGGTGCTTGTGTTACCTATATTGGTACTCGTGGTGCAGGTCACTACGTCAAAATGGTGCATAATGGCATTGAATACGGCGATATGCAGTTAATTGCAGAGGCTTATGATTTATTGAAAAATGGCTTAGGATTGAGTAATGAGAAGCTAGGAGAAGTATTTGCGGATTGGAATACTACCGATGAATTAAATTCTTTCTTAATCGATATTACCGCTAATATTTTCCCGAAAAAAGATCCTGAAACAGGTAAACACTTAATTGATTTAATTGTAGATGCTGCTGGGCAAAAAGGTACGGGAAGCTGGACTGTAGTAAGTTCTTTACAACTAGGAGTGCCAATTCCTACTATTTATGCGGCAGTATATGCAAGAGTTATTTCTAGTTACAAAGAAGAACGAGTTTTAGCAGCTAAGGAGTTAACGGGAGTAACATCAAAATTTGATGGGGATGTTGATACCTATATTTCTAAAATTAGGGATGCTTTATATTGCTCGAAAATGTGTTCTTATGCTCAAGGTATGGCTTTAATTGCTAAGGCTTCATCGGAGTATAACTATAACGTTAATTTACCTGAAATTGCCCGAATTTGGAAAGGTGGTTGTATCATCAAAGCGGCTTTTCTGGGTAAAATTCAAACAGCTTTTACCGATAATCCTAACTTGCCTAATTTACTCCTAGCTTCTGAGTTTAAACAAAGTATTCTTGATCGTCAACAAGCGTGGCGAGATGTCTTAGTTTTAGCCAATAAAATGGGGATTCCTGTTCCTGCTTTTAGCGCTTCTCTTAATTACTTTGATAGTTATAGACAAGAACGTTTGCCTCAGAATCTCACCCAAGCGCAAAGAGATTATTTTGGAGCCCACACTTATGAGCGTACAGATAAACCACGAGGTGAATTTTTCCACACCGAATGGATAGGGTAGGGTAATGAGGAAGTAGGGGTGAATGGCATTCACCCAAGTAATGAGGAATGAAAAATGAGGAATTAGTAAGTAAAAACCTGTTTAAACTTCTTGTTTATCAATGAAGAGACAACTCTCAAGTTTTTATTTTACTATTCCCTATCTCCTATCTATCTATTCCACTAAAATTTTATGGTTCACTCAGGTGATAAGTTATTATATTCGAGCTAATAATTCTTTTTTCTTAGCTTCAAATTCCTCTTGGGATAAAATTCCTTGTTGTTTCAATTTGCCTAATTTTTCCAAAGATTCATAAATATTAGCGGCTTTGGCTTTATTGTCTTCTAAGTCAGAAACATAAGATTTTCCTTTTTCATAGGCCGACTCATAGGCTTGTTTTGCACTTTCTATATTAAAATCGATTAGTGAGCCTGAATTAGAAAAGATATTAACGGCAACTTGTCCTACAGCGTATGTTGATGCTCCAGACATGGCAGACATAGAAACTCCTCCTACAATACTGCCTATACCCGGAATAGCTTTAAGCATACTTGCCCCAATACTAGCAATAGTTGTGCCTGTAAGTGCTGATACAAAACTTTTACCAACATTTTGAGAGTAATCAACTTCATAAAGGTTAGCTAATTGTTGCAACATTTCTAGTTGAATAGCGGTAACGGCGGCAAAATCAACTAATGGTATTGGTATCAATCCTCCACCAACAGCCCAAAGTACATGAGATCTAATAATTTTCTCGGCTTCAATTTGTTTACTCATTTTTTTTACCAAATTTCTTTTCATTATATATTGATAAAATTAAAGAATGTTCCTCCAAATAAGAAAAAAACACTATGGTGACGTTAATCTCTCAAAAACAGATAACTTTAGAGGATTTTTTACAACTGCCTGAAACTAAACCCGCACAAGAATATATTGATAATCAAATTAGTCAAAAACCCATGCCTCAAGGAAAACATAGTCGAATACAAGGAAAATTAACGAAAGTAATTAACGATATATTGGAAGAGTCTAAAATTGGTTTAGCTTTTCCTGAATTGAGATGTACTTTCGGCGGTAAATCTATTGTGCCTGATATAGTGGTATTAACTTATGATCGCATTCCTCGTGATGATAATGGAGATATTGCTAATGTAGTTTCGGCGTTGCTGAATTAAGGTATGATTTTTAGATAAAGGGGTCAAATTATCAAAAATAAAAAAATGATACAATGTCCAGAGTGCGGGTCTAAACATATTCACAAAAATGGAATTAAAAAAGGAAAGCAAAATCATCTTT
>NZ_JBGSUU010000124.1:0-3350 GCF_041753295.1 Geminocystis sp. | reverse complement strand
AAGGTACGATTGCGTAAGTATATTAATTATTATACATAAAGTTCGATTGAAATGTCTAGTAAAATAGCTGAAATTTGTATATAGTAAGAAGCGTAAGGCAATAGAAAAAAGCAACTGCTCAAAGATAATCAACATAAGGTTTAATGGTAAATTTTCTAAAAAAGAATTTTTTACATCCTACCCCTTACGCAACTTAGATAAAGAAAATAGTATTATCTCTAGGTAATTCACCGCCAATACGTTCTATTTTACCCTGACAACATTTACACATAAAATAAAAACGAATATTATCATTATCATCTTTTTTAATTAATTTACTGAGACGAAGACGTAATTTAGCATAGTTTGTTTCGGTTAATTCACACTCAAAAATACTATATTGTACCCATTCGCCATAGGATTTTAAAATCTGATGAATTTTAGTACGTCTTTTATTATCTTTGATGTCATAGCTAATAATTATATACATAGAAATAAAGATTATTTTTTGATAATTAAAGGAGGATATTGATTAGTTTCTTCCATCATATATTTAGCTAATAAACGGGTTTGAATTTCAAAGGCTTCTTGATAAGTACATTGTTTATTTAACACTGGATGTTTAAATTTAGATTGTTTTTTTTCTTCATATAATCGTAAAAATATTTTTAAACTTTCTTTAGTTAAAGAAACTGCATTACTAAGAGGTTCAGTGATAAAATCATTAGGGGTTAATTTCTTATTATTAATCACATTTAACACCACTGCATCAGCAACTAATGGTCTAAATTCTTCCATTAAATCTAATGCTAAAGCAGGTCTGCCATAATGAGGTACATGGAGATAACCTAAATAAGGATCAAAACCTACAATATTAACTGCACTTTGAACATCATGTCTTAGTAAAGCGTAGCTTAAACTTAATAAAGAGTTTACAGGATCAGTTGGAGGACGACGGTTTCGAGTTATAAATTCAAAGTTATTATTCTTAATTAACAAGTTAAAACAACTAAAGTAAATAGCACTTCCAGCCCCTTCTAAACCTCTTAAAGAATCAATATTATTTTTTTGTTCTAAACTATCAATAATACTTTCAATTTGCGTAATACTTTTTTCTAGTTTTTCTTGATTATCTTGTCTATTTCTCAGTTGAATTAAATTACGATAATTTTTTAATTTTCCTCTAATAAAACCTCTGACAATATGAATAGTTTTTGCTGAATTTTCAGTAATTGACCATTGAGCTTTTCTGACAAATATATTTTTAGTTAATTCTGGTTCTAATCTGCCTAAATATTTTCCTGTACTCGTTAAAAAACTCAAGGGAATTTTACGAGTTAAAAGTTCATTGACTAGGGCGGGAGAAAAATTAGCTCTACCTAAAATGACTAATCCATCTACTTTAATAAAAGGCACATCCAATAATTGTTTTTTATCGGCTTTAACATGGATTCTTTCGTCAGTTTTACCAATAAAAGCATCGTCTTGAGTAATATATATAGTTCCCATTTTTTTAGTGTATAGTTGATAATGAATAGTTAATAATTAATAATGCTTAGCTCGTATCTTTGTGATTATTTTTTGTGTTGGTGTTTTTTACTATTGAGCATAAAATTTTACTAATTTCCACTGCGTCTTGATTAATGCTCTGATAACTTTTTATATCAATAAAATCTGAATCTTTTAGTAAAGAAAGCCAGTATTGTGTTTCAAGGGATTCTTTGTAAGCAATTGACATTTTATTTCTGAAATCTGCTTTAGAAATTGCTCCATTTGCTTCTGCTATATTTGCTCCAATTGATGTGCCACTTCTTAACAATTGTTTTGACAAAATAAACTCTTTTTTTTCTTCAATTAAATATCTATATGCTTTAATTATTCTTAAAGAAAAGTTATATGCTTTTTTATAAATAATACTGTCCATGTTAGGTATAATTTGAAAAAATAACTATTAACTATTCACTATTCACTTTCTCGGTAGCGATTAACTTTATCGTTAGCCATTGGTAAACAAGCAGAATAAAGACTACAACCTTTACACTTTGTGCTATAAACTGCTTTTGGTATTTTTTTTGTTTGATTTATTTCTTGAATGGCTTTAATGGTTGTGAATGCACTTTGTCTTAAATTAGAATTAATCTTTACCTCTTGTCGTTGATGAGTTTGACCATAATAAACATAACCAATATCTATCGTAGTTTGAGTCATTTCTTCGAGACAGAGAGCTTGAGCGACAACTTGTAATTCATCATTAGCCCATTCTCCTTTTTTACCTCGCTTGTATTCTATGGGATAAAAATGCCCATTTTCTGCTTCAATTAAATCTGCTTTACCGATTAAATTATATTGTTCAGATTTAAGATAAATAGCTCTAATTTGCCATATTTCTCCTAAGTTTAAATCTCCCATAGTATGGACTCTTTCATGTAAAGTTGTACCGTCGATTGTGTATTGATTATCTTCAAATTCAGAGGCACAAAATATCCGCCAATAACGATGAGGACAATAAGAATAATGATTTAGTGCTGCAATAGGAATAAAGTCAATATCCATAATTAATTATTTTGCTGTACATAGCGTTTAATAATGCCAAATCCCATAGTTGTTTTTCTGCCTAATCCACAATAAAAACTATAATCGGCTAAGACATTAATGTTTTTAATTATCTGTAAATCTATATCTCCTAAAAGTTTATAATTAATATTGCCGATACATCCAATAAATTTAGTTTTAGAATCAATTACAATCTCTGTTTTTATATTAAAATAAGCAGGAAATAAATAATCAAAACTAGATAAATTTAGAGGAATATTACTATATTTTTGCCAACGTTTTAATAAACTAGAAAAAATTAAATTGGCAGTAGGTAGAGAAATATCATATTTTCCCTGACGAAAAGCAGTAGGTGTAACAATCTTAAAATTAAAATTACGCTCAACATTAGAGGCTTCTTCATATATTTGTTGATAATTATATGCACCAGCCCAAGGATGACTATTAGGACTTGCTAAAACACTGGTAATAAGTAATTCTCCACTGCCTAAATGATAAGGTTTTTGTGGATTAAGATTAATCCATAATTTTGTTAATTGACTAAATAAAGTATCATCTAATAATGTTATTCGCCACCAACAATTAGAACCTTTTTTAATATTTTTTTCCTGTTGCCATTGTAAAAAATTAGAAGATTTTTGACTATTAATAACTTGTAAAGGAGAAACAGTAAAACTTTTATTTTGTTCGGACTTATGGAAATATTCAGCTAATTGTTGATCAACCGAATTAACTAAGGTTAAAAATAAAGCGTGTAAGTGTTTTCCTGATGTATAACCAATGGGTATATCGGAAATAGATGTAAAATTTATGACTAA
>NZ_JBGSUU010000123.1:0-16637 GCF_041753295.1 Geminocystis sp. | reverse complement strand
AAAGATGATTTTGCTTTCCTTTTTTAATTCCATTTTTGTGAATATGTTTAGACCCGCACTCTGGACATTGTATCATTTTTTTATTTTTGATAATTTGACCCCTTTATCTAAAAATCATACCTTAATTCAGCAACGCCAATTAATCATTATGTATTATTTTTTTCGATTTCTCTAGTTTCCAAAGTAGGATTATTTTTCGCTAATTTCATTATTGCCACTAATATTAAGGCTAGAGTTGAAAAGCCAATAACAATAGCTGTTAAAATTACTGCTTGTGGTACAGGATCAGCATAATTAACGATTTTTTCCGTCAAAATGGGGGTAAATAATCCATGACGTGAAGCCACCAGTACAAAATAAGCCACTACTCCTGTACTCATAATATCCATGGAAATAGTTTTCATGATCAAATTTTCTTTAAAAATGATGCCGAAAAAACCACACATAATAGTAAGTAAAATAAAAACTTCTAACACCATCGTTATTTAGGTTATTATTAAATGATAATTATAGTATTTAAACTATAGTAAAATATTAAAACATAGAAAAAAATCTATGTCAATAGACCGATAAAGTAATTAATTTTGCCTACTTACTTATATTTCATCATGATTTTTTCTGTCTGCATTATTAATTGAAGTGAAACGATCAGACAAAGAAGGTACAGGATCATAACCACCTTTACACAAAGGATGACAACGAAAAATTCTAGTTATGGCTAAATAACAACCTTTAACAGTACCATAACGATCAATAGCAGTGATAGCATATTGAGAACAAGTAGGGATAAATCGACAGCTAGGAAGAAATAGAGGGGAAATATAGCGACGATAACAAATAATCAGAAAGATTAAGAATTTTTTAACCATGAGGGATCATTGACAAAAGATAATGAATCGTTAATAATCCATTATCAGTTATCAATTGCTATATTACTTAATTATTTTTTTAACCAGCTAAACATAGCGCGTAAATCTTTACCAACTTCTTCAATAGTTTGTTCGGCTTCACGACGACGCATAGCAGTAAATCCGGGTTTTCCAGCTTGATTTTCTAACACAAATTCCCTTGCAAATTGTCCAGATTGAATCTCTGTGAGAATTTTTTTCATTTCCTTACGAGTTTCATCAGTAATAATTCTTGGTCCTCTGGTATAATCACCATATTCCGCCGTATTAGAAATACTATTGCGCATGGTAGCTAAACCACCTTCAACGATTAAGTCAACGATTAATTTAACTTCGTGGAGACATTCAAAATAAGCGATTTCTGGTTGATAACCAGCAGACACTAAAGTATCAAAACCTGCTTTGATTAACTCTGATAAACCACCACATAATACAGCTTGTTCGCCAAATAAATCCGTTTCAGTTTCTTCTCTAAAGGTAGTTTCCAAAATACCTGCACGAGTACCACCAATGCCTTTAGCATAAGCCATCGCCAAGTTACGAGCATTTCCTGTGGCATTTTGATAAACTGCAAATAAAGCAGGTACACCTTGCCCCTGTTCATATGTACGTCTTACTAAATGACCGGGGCCTTTTGGTGCTACCATTACCACATCAACATCTTCTGGTGGTACAATTTGACCAAAATGAATATTAAAACCATGGGCGAAAGATAACACTTTACCTTTAGTTAAATAAGGTGCAATCTCATTTTCGTAAGTAGTACGTTGAACTTCATCAGGTAACAAAATCATGATCCAGTCAGCTAAAGAAGACGCTTCCTTGACGGAATGAACTTTTAAACCAGCAGACTCCGCTTTCGCCGTCGATTTACTACCTTCATAAAGTCCGACAATGACATTAACACCACTTTCTTTTAAGTTTAAAGCATGGGCGTGACCTTGAGATCCGTAACCAATAATTGCAACAGTTTTATTAGCAAATAAATCTAAGTTGGCATCATTATCATAATACATTTGAGCCATTATCAAGTTACCTCAATTATAAAATTTTTAGTTTAGTAAGCGATCTTATATCATAACTTAAAACAATTAGAAATTTATTTTTATTTATGACTGTTTATTTTATCGGTGCTGGAATTGGTGGTATTGATTATCTAACTATAAAAGCTCATCGTATTATCTGTGACGCAGAAGTTATTATTTATGATGCTTTGATTGATACTCAAATTTTAGATATTGCCCCTATTACTTCTCTAAAAATTTGTGTCGGTAAAAGAGGCGGTAAAGTTAGCACTCCCCAAGCAACTATCAATGATTTATTAGTCCAATATGCAAAGCAATATCACACTGTTATTCGCTTAAAAAGTGGAGATCCTGCTATTTTCGGTCGTATTAACTCAGAATTAGACACTTTACAATGTATTGATACTGATATTCAATTTATACCCGGTATTTCTTCCGCTTTAGCTGCCCCTTTATTAGCTGGTATTATGTTAACGGAAAAAGATGATAGTCGTTGTTTAACTATTGTCACCGCTCACAATATCAATCTACTTAATTGGTCAATTTTAAGTCAAATAGATACTTTAGTCATCCTTATGGGTGGTAAAAACTTATCTCTAATCATCCAACAATTACAATTATATGGGCGATCGCCAAATTTTCCCATTGCCATTATCAAAAATGGAGGAAGTCCACAACAACAAACATGGAAAGGTACATTAAGTGATATTGTAGAAAAAACCCTTAATATTTCTTTATCTCCTTGTATCATCGTCATTGGTAATGTAATTAAAAATGAAAAATAAGATACTTTAGCAAATAACAGTATTGACTCTAATCAATGGTACTTGTTTTAACCATTCAGATAAGTCTAAAAAAAATAAAATCAATTTTCCTAGAGAAACTATATCATCCTATTGTCAAATGATTAACTATAAAAACTCTTATCCTCTAGCAGGGGAAACAATTTTAATAACTCGTGCACCATCTGCTAACAATGAATTTCGACAAATGTTAGAAACCAAAGGCGCAACGGTATTAGAATTTTCGGCTTTAGTGATAAAACCTCCTTCTAGTTGGCAACCTTTAGATAACGCCATCCATAATTTATCCGAATTTAATTGGCTGATTTTAACCTCCGCTAACGGAGTAGAGTATTTTTTTGAACGTTTACACCATTTGGGAAAAGATAGAAATAGCTTAAATAACCTTAAAATTGCCGTAGTAGGTAACAAAACTGCTCAATATCTCCAAAAATATCAACTAAAAGCCGATTTTATCCCTCCAAATTTCATTGCCGATTCTTTAGTCAGTCATTTTCCTGAATCATTATCACATCAAAAAATTTTATTTCCTCGTGTTGAAAGTGGCGGTAGAGAAATTTTAGTTGAACAATTAACCAAACAAGGTGCAATCATCACCGAAATTCCCGCTTATCAGTCAGGATGTCCCGATTTTATCGACGAAATATCTTGGAATGCTTTAACTAACGACATTATCTCTATTATTACTTTTGCTAGTTCTAAAACCGTTAAAAACTTTTATTATTTAGTTAATCAAGCTCTTATTGATCATCCTCCTTTGACTTTTAATTCTTTACTACAAAACCTTGCGATCGCATCCATTGGACCACAAACAACCCTCACTTGTCAACAATTATTCCATAAAGTAGATATAGAAGCCAAAGAATATACCCTAGAAGGATTAACTAACGCCATCATCAACTTTCAAAAAATTGATCATTTCTAATTAATTTATCTGATACCTAATTCCTAACCCATACTTTTTCTGCAAAGCCTAATTAGACTTATGACAAAAATATTTATAAGCACTATAAGCCATAGTCACAACTCCTGTTGTCAGAGAAGATTCGTCTAACTCAAAACGAGGATGATGTAAGGGATAATTATGGTGATTTTCTTTACCGACACCTAACCGAAACATAGTACCATGAGCGTGTTCTAAATAAACTGCGAAATCCTCTGCACCTAAAGAAGGCTCAAGAATAGAGATAACTTGTTTTTCTCCTAATGCTTCTAAGGCTGCTTTTTCAATGATTTTTGTTAACTCAACATCATTTTGTACACTAGGAAGACGATGACGATAATTTATCTGACATTTTGCACCGTAAGTATGACAAATTCCTTCTACAATGCCTTTAATCCATGTCGGTAACTTTTCTCTTACTTCAGGATTTAGCGATCGCACAGTACCAATCATCTTAACTTGATCAGCGATAATATTAGGTGCTTTACCACCGTTAATTTGCCCTATAGTTAATACTAAAGGATCTAAAGGGTTTTGCATACGACTGATGGCTTGTTGTAAACTGGTAATCACCTGTGCGCTAATCCAAATAGCATCGATGGCTTGATGAGGACGTGCACCATGACCAGCTTCACCTTGAATTATAATTTCCAGATCATCCATAGCAGAAGTTAAAGCACCATAACGAATACCCACACAACGAGCAGGAATAGAAGGGAAAACATGAACCCCAAAAATAGCGGAAATATCCTTCATGACACCGTCTTCAACCATCCATAAAGCTCCCTGAGCGATTTCTTCAGCAGGTTGGAAAATAAATCGAATATCTCCGGGTAAAGAATCTTTTAGCTGAGATAAAATCATAGCAGTACCCAAGCCTACAGTTGTATGTAAATCATGGCCACAAGCGTGCATAACACCAGATACACGAGAAGCATATTCTAACTGAGTCGCTTCTTGAATAGGTAAAGCATCCATATCCGTGCGAATGGCTAAATGAAGAGTACTTTTACCATTGCCTTTTAATTCTCCAATTACCCCTGTTTTACCCACACTTTCGGTAACATGAAGTCCACAGGAAGACAAAACCCCTGCAACATAAGTAGCGGTTTGATATTCTTGAGCGCTTAATTCTGGATGAGCATGAAAATGACGACGAATTTCGATTAATCTTGGCGTTAAATCTACTGCTAAATCTTTGATTTTATTGAGCATTATATCAACTTACGTTTTATACTTTGGAGGAGAATAACTCAATTTTAGATCAAAAACAAATTTTAGCTCTATAGAAGACGAGGAGAAAATTATTAATTACTCATTACTCAATGTCTTCTTTAACAGTTAATTGTTAATTGTTGATTATAATTAACCTTCGGCATTTAAGAAAGGTAATAAAGCCACTAAACGAGCTTGTTTAACGGCTCTAGTTAAGTCTCTTTGTTGACGGGCGGTTAAACCAGTGATACGACGAGGAAGCATTTTACCTCTTTCTGTCACGAATTTATGTAGTAATTCTAAATCTTTATAGTCAATAGGTTGACTTGGAGGAATCGGAGATAATCTTTTACGAAAATAAGCCATAATTTATCTTTGTTTAAACTATTATTTTTACTTTGAGAAAATTGAGAAAATCAAACTATTTAACTATTTAATTTCTTTATGAATAGTATGTTTGTTGCAATGAGTACAGAATTTTTTTAGTTCCATTCTTCCTGTAGTATTGCGTCTGTTTTTCATGGTTGTATAACGAGAAACACCAGCAGAGCGTTTATCATTATTAGTACGACACTCGGTGCATTCAAGAGTGATAATTATGCGGACACCTTTTTTACTTGCCATTTTTTTAGCTTAGTTACTATAACAGTAATTTTATACACAATCTATTATTATCCCACATGACCTGTCTTTTTGACAAGTTTTTATTAATCTGTGTCAGGTTTCGGGTGTCAGGTTAATTTTGATAACTTGAGTCAATTATTTAAAGTTTAGGTAGCCATTTTGCTTCTTCGATAACTGATTTGATGGAAGTTAGATTATTTTGATTAAACCAAGATTGAAAAGCCTGTTTAAAATTACCTTTTTTAAGTGCTTTTACTCCGTCACTAACAGAAATAGCGATATGTTGCATCACACTAGAGTCTCGATAACAATCCATCATACAAGCGGTACAATTATCTTTAATACGTTGTGATCCATCAAATTCCTTTATGTGGCACATCGGTTCAGCCCAATTATGACAGCGATAAAGATTTAAAAACCAATCTAAATAAAAGAATTTCCAACCTCCTAAGCAACCAAAATTTTCTTTTTCTCCTTTTAAGTGTCGTTGCATATCTTCAATGGAAGCGGTGGGATTAACTACATGAAATTGTTTTTTTAAGGCTTTAATGGCTTCAAATCTTTGATCTAATTCTTCTTTGGTATAATCAACTAAGTTTGACTGCGCATAACCTAAATAAGAAGACGCTAAAGTAGTTAAAGGATAAGAAAAAGTGACGCTATCAAATCCTAGAGATTCTAAAAATGATGGTAGTTGACTATAGTCATCAATTAATCTTGACATGGTAACAGAAGCCGTTGTGCCGATATTATATTCTTTAAAGTAATCATTGGCGGTTTTGATGCGATGGCAAACTCCTTTTAAGCCTCGATTTTGTTCATGTTTTGTGACTTCCGCCGCATCGATGGAGATAATAACACTAACTAATCCAGCTTTAGCCAATTCGTCAATTTTATTTTTAGTTAAGAGTGAACCATTAGTCACTAACATTGGTGCTATACCAATACTAGAAGCATGGGTGATTATTTCTGTTAAATGAGGATGTAACATTGGTTCACCTCCTACATAAATTACAAAATACACACCGTTTTGATAAAGAATTTCCGTTGCTTGTTTTGCCTCTTCTAAACTCACATGATGACGATTTTCTATGGGCATTTTATCCACAGCAAAGTTACAAAATCCGCAAGTAGCGTTACAAGCGCTAGTAATGGCGAATTGACACATACTAGGTCCGCCATCTATAATACTTTCTCTTGCTAATTGCCAGATACCTTTTTTTTTCGTTTTTAATGACATTATAAATACGTGATCATTGATAATTGTTAATTATGCGCCAAAAACTTGAATATTTTTAAAAGCACATACGGGTGAAGCATGACCAACTCTTATAGATTGATTCGGTTCGCCTTTACCACAATAGGGTGTACCATAAAATTCTCTGGTAGAATTATCTCCTACATGAATTAAATTGTGCCAAAAATGTTTTGTTACTCCTCGATAATTTGGATTGCGTAAAGTTTTGGTTAGTTGTCCATTTTCAATTAATACTGCATATTCACAACCGAATTGAAATTTATTGCGGTAATCATCTATAGACCAAGAGCGATTAGATTTCATATACACTCCATGTTCAATGGAACTGATAATATCATTAAAACTACTATTACCTGATTCTAAGTTTAAATTAGCCATACGATCAATAGGCGCTCGATTCCAAGAAGATGAACGAAAATTGGCAACTCCGAGAACATTTGCTCTAGCTTGACTTTCTAAACTACCTAAACCCCGCAATAAAATACCGTCTTTAATTAAATATTCTTTTTCGGCTTTCAATCCAGCATCATCAAAACCGTAACTAGCTAATTCCCCTTGTATGGTAGGATCAAAAGTTATATTCATCATAGACGAACCATAGGCTAGACTTCCGAAATCTGATAATTTAACAAAACTACTTCCTGCGTAGTTACGCTCATCTCCTAAAATTCGATCTAATTCTAAAGGATGTCCGATACTTTCATGGATTTGTAGCATCATCTGATCTGGGGCTAACACTAAAGTAGTGGTAATATCAGGACATTCAGAAGCATAAAGTAACTCTATAGCTTCCTCGCCGATTTTTTTGGCACGATTTAAGGTAATTTCTGGGTTTAAAACTTCCCTACCTCCTTGATAACATCTCGCCATCATGCCGTTATCTGTGCGTTTTTGGACCACATTATCTTCTTGTGCCGTTGCTTCATAATCTGTGGCAACTAAGGAGAATTTCTGCTCAATATTTGCACCATTACTACTGACAAAATGATGTTTAATATCACTAATTTGTGCAATAGCAGTAGCTTTGACTATTTTATCCGAAACTTTTAAAGCATGGCAAGTTTGTATTAATAAATCATTCAAATCTGAAGCATTGATTAAACTGTATGAATCATTAACGGGAGATTGATATTTACCTTTAGTGGCAGGGCGAATATCCGTATTAAAAGAAAATATACCCCAATTTTTAGCACTTTTTGCTTGTTGCGCAGCAAGATTAACGGCGGATTGAATACTATCTAAATCTAGTCGATTAGTGGCACAATAACCTAATTGCCCATTCATCATTACTTCTACCATTACCCCGTTGGTTGATTTTCTGCCGTTACTTTGGGGGTTTCCGTCACGAAAAAGTCTGGTAGTGGTAGTTTCCCTAACTTGTCTTAATCCTACCCAATCAGCGTTAATTTTAAGGTTATTTAAGGTTTTTTCTAAATCAAATGTCATAAATTTATCTTCAAATATCCCGTAAGCTCATTATAGATTAATGATAATCAAACCTCTATATATCTGTTAAAATTTAATTGATGATAAGACCAATAGGAGTAAAGTAATTGAATAAACTAGATAAAGTTTTAGATGAAGCAATGGAACTTTCCCTAGAGGAAAAAGAAATATTAATCCAAATTCTTAAGCAAAGAATAATTGAAAATCGGCGAGAAAAAATGGCTTTAGATGCTCAAATATCTTTAAAAGAATTTAGACAGGGAAATATTAAACTTTTAACCGCCGAGGAAGCAATCCAAGATTTACGGGAATATTTACAAAACCCAGATCAAGAAAATGCCTAAAGTCTTTATCAGTAATAAGTTTAAGAGATCATTACGCAAGTTTGTCCGTTCAAATCTTGATTTACAAAGAAAAATAGAGCAAACTGTCACTACTATGGAAAAAGATTTATTTTCTCCTCCATTAGGTACACATAAACTTTCAGGAAAACTTTTAGGTTTATTATCTTGCTCCTGTGGCTATGATTGTCGTATTGTTTTTTCTTTAACCACAGATGATAATAATGAGCAAGTCATTGTTTTATTAGATATTGGCACTCATGATGAAGTTTATTAATAACTAAATTCTTAATCGTTAACGGTTTGTCTTTCTTTTAAATAGGCAAAAAATTCTTTACCTTCTCTTAGTCTTCTTACTAACATTTGCGGATCTGTTAACATTTCTGACACTATAGGAATGATAGCTTGAGGACGAAAATAAAAACGTCTATACATTTGTTCTACTGCATTTTCTATTTGTGTAGAGGAAAGATTCGGATAAGCTAAGGTTGAGGTTTGAATACCTGATGAGGATATTAAATTTTGTTGGCTAAACCATTGATTTTCTAAGGCTTGACGATATAATTCTGTACCCGGATATGGTGCTGCAATGGATACTTGTATAGTATGAGGGCTTACTTCACAGGCAAAACGGATGGTTTCTTCAATGGTTTCTTGACTTTCGTTAGGTAAGCCGATAATAAATGTACCATGAACTTTAATGCCTAGTTTACGGCAATTTTCCATGAATTTACGCGCTACTTCTAGTTTTATTCCTTTGTTGATACCGTCTAAAATTTCTTGATTGCCTGATTCAAAACCGACTAATAATAATCTTAAACCGTTATCTCTTAATTGTTTTAATGTGTCATAATCTAGGTTGGCACGAGCATTACAACTCCATGTTATTTTTAGTCTTTTTAAATGTTTACTAATGGCGATCGCCCGTTGTTTATCGATGGTAAAAGTATCATCATCAAACATATATTCTTGCACAGAATTACCGAAAAGACTCTTTGCCATTTCCATTTCTTGTGCTACTGCTTCGGGGCTTTTGGCACGATAATTATGGCCACCAATGGTTTGAGGCCACAAACAAAAACTACATTTAGCAGGGCAACCTCTACCAGTATAAAAGGAGATGTAAGGATGTAAAAGATAACCGATAAAATATTTTTTGATGTCTAAATCTCTAGCATAAATAGGCAATACACTAGGCATGGCATCCCAATCATGGATTAATTCTTTTTCTTTGTTATGAATAATATTACCGTCATTATCTCTATAACTTAAACCAGTAATATTACTAAAATTTTTCCCCTCGGCTACTTCTTTGCAAGTATAATCAAATTCGTTGCGACAAACAAAATCAATCACAGGATTATCTTGAAGGGTTTTTTCTGGTAAAACCGCCACATGAGCGCCGATAAAACCGATAATAATATTAGGATTTTCAGCTTTTATGGTTTGAGCAAATTTGACATCATTAGCAAGAGATGGAGTGCTGGTGTGCATAATAATTAACTCATAATCTTTGGCAATTTTCAGCACATCTTCCACCGTTTGATTATGGGGTGGTGCATCAATCAACTTACTACCTTCTACCAACGCCGCAGGTTGTGCTAACCATGTAGGATACCAAAAAGAAGTAATTTCTCGTTTCGCCTGATACCTAGCGCCCGCGCCACCATCAAAACCATCAAAGGAAGGAGGATTGAGAAAGAGAGTTTTTTTCATCTTTGCATTTTTATAGTTTATTTTACTTAACTGTACTTAATTTATTGACTTTTTTGATCATAAATCTATCTTCAATCATAAGCAGATAAATAAGGTTTAACATAGTTTTCTCCTTTCTTGATAAAAAAATCTGTAAATAAACCTAAGTAATTATCTCTAATAATTTGAAAACATTTATTCATTCTTTCTTCTCCATGTACTAAAAATTGAACCGTAGAAATAGCATAAAATTCTTCGTCTTTTCCTTCAATATTATTTTTAAAAGCATCAATATATAAACTTCTGCTTTCATCCATCAATTGAGCTAATTTACCAGTATATTTAATTACTTCTCCGTTATTTAATAATATTTCTTTATTTTTAATAGAAGACATAGATAATTTCATACATTTTTGAGTTTCTTCTAATGGTAAACAATCTTGATCACCTCTACGATAAGCCCATTGAGTACAACCGTTAGTTACTTCTAATGCTCGAATTAAAGCCAATTTATCTAAATCTTCAGAACTTATTTTTATCCAAATATTGAGATAATTTTCGATTTTATTTTTAAACCCTTGAAAATCTTTCGTAAAATAAGGTTCTAATTCTTTTATTTGTGCTAATTTTTGCCAATTAATGTTCATGATGATACCAATATTATTAACTATTAAATATAAATTTATGTCTTTTAATTTTCTAAATATCTTTATATTGCCACAGATATTATTAAAAATCTATTAATTTTTTTCATTATTTATTAACTTTTTTCCTTAATTAAAATAAATATTAAAAATATCTGCAAAAATGTTGACAATATTATTTTTTATGGTTATAATGGAAATAACAAACAAAGCCACCTTTTCTTGACCCGTTGCGGTCGGGGAGGGGTGGCTTGTGCGTATTTTTTTGTCTAGTTGATTTTGTTTCAAAAAACCCTAATATTATTTTTAACTATTTGTTTAAATCAAGATTAACTATCTGACGTTAAGCACTCATTTATGTGTTAATTTTTAATAGGTGTCGGGTATCAGGTATCAGGTATCAGGTATCAGGCACTTTACTGCTTTAGGTTTAATGAAAATGATTGAAGTAAAAAGTTATCGAGATTTAACTGTTTGGCAAAAATCAATGGATTTGGTAGTGAGATGTTATCAATTAACTTCTCAATTTCCCAAAACTGAAATTTATGGGTTAAGTAGTCAAAAACATATAAATTTTTTGCCCGTGCCAAAGCTGAAGATAATAAACCCAAATCTCTTAGCCCAAAAGAGCCTCCATGTTCTGCGATAAGATCATCATGAATCATTTTAGCTATATCTTCAGAAATTCAAATGTAATCATCCATCGGCAAGTTCTCTCATGGCATTACGATATTTATCTTTTCCCTCTTTATATGCTGCCATCACTACTTCAAAATGTGGATCAAAGAGAGTAAGTTGAATACTATCATTAGTTAAAAGAATATTCATAGTATCTCCTTCTTCTAACTCCACAGAAACACCATAAAGCCAAACTTTAATTATCTTTTTTCTTATCTTTTGGTAAGTCAATAAAAACTCTATCTCCGGGGAATAAACCACTTAAAACTTCGGTTTTATCATCCACAGAAACACCAATAGTAATCGGTTTGAATTTAGGTTCATTATTTTCATCGGGAATCATTACCCCTGTTTCGCCTTTTTCCGTGACAATGGCAACGGTAGGTAATACTAAAACGTTATTTCTTCTTTGTCCTAAAAAATTGACTTCCACATTCATTTTAGATAATAGTTTATCTTGTCCTGATAAAATAGAAATTTTAACTTCAAAAGAGGTTACGTTTTGTTCGACAATGGCTTCAGGGGCGATACTCTTAACAATACCTTTAAAAACTTGATCAGGATAAGCATCAGCTACAATTTGCACTGGTTGCCCTAATTTTATCTGATTTAAGTCAATTTCTGGGACTTTTGCCACAATTTCTAAACCTCTAGCTAAAGCCACAATAGATGAGGAAGTAGCGGAAGCTGTATTAGAAGCTGAAGTAGTCGGAGTTACGAAAGCTCCTTCTGTAGCAAATCTTTGGGTAATAATTCCATCAAAAGGTGCAGTAATAAAAGTATCTTGAAATTGAATTTTAGCTACTTCTAAATTGGCTTGTAATGCTTTGATATTTGCTTTAAGGCGTTCAATTTCGGCTTTTGAGCTTATTTGTCTTTCTTCTAAGGATATTTTAATTTCCCCTGCGGCTGCTTCTAAACGTTTAATTTCGGGATCTTCTGTGGACTGTAACTCTTCTATACGTCTTACGATCTGTTGTACGTTTGCCTGAGAAACAATTACTTCGTTGGCTAATTGATCAAATTGATCTGCTGTAATAGCACCTTCTTTCAATAAGGCTTCATTTCTTTGTAATTGAACTTGGGCTAGTTTTAACCTAGATTCAGCTTCCCTTAGTTGTGCCCTTGCTTGTTCGACTTGGGTGGGAATTCTACGCTTTGATTCTTCTAATCTTGACAATGCTTGGTTTAATTGTGCTGATAATACTTGTATATCACCTTGTCTTTTAATATCTGCTTCTTGTAATGCTGCTTGTGCTTCTTGTACCCTAGCTTCGGCTTGAATACCTTGGGCATATAATTGTTGATTTTCCATGACAGCAATCGGTTGTCCTTTCTTGACTATTACCCCTTGATCAACTAATAATCGTTCTAGTTTACCCGGATTTTTAGGACTGATATTAACGCTTTGAATTGGTTCAACCGTTCCACTAGCTTGTATTTCAAGGTTAATGGTTTTTTCCGTCACAGGTACTGTATATTTATCTACATTCGTGGGGGTATTATTACGATTAGTCATGGTATAACTTAATCCTGCCACTAATAGAATCCCGCCAATCATCGTACCAAAAATCCAAGGGAGAGGATTAGTTTGCTTTTCCAAATTACTTGCCGTCATAGATTAAGTTTTTATAATTGCTCATCATCAATATAAGTTAACAAATATTATTAATAATTGGAAATGATCAGTATTCGTTAATTGTTAATTGCTAATTATGGCCATTGATGATTAAAGTTTTTTATCTCGATCTCGACGACGGCGATCGCGCCATTCAAGGGTTGTCAAGTAGAGAATACCGCCGCTAACAAAGATTAATAAGGCGATGGCGGCAATAAAAAGAAGATTGAGTACGGGTAATGATTCCACAATTTAGAAGCCTTTTCTACCCCATACTACCATTGCGATCGACCATGTAAAAAGGGAAAGTACACCTACCCAACCTAATGTAAGAATATCCATATTAATTAAATTTAAAGCGAAATTTTAACTATATTATCTTATCATTAACGTCTTATTTCCGTCTAAATTTATTGATAATGCCATATTATTTATTTGGGTGAATGCCATTTACCCCTACTGTTCCATATTTGGCGATCGCCGATAGGTTATAATCTTCTAACCATGCCCACATTTGATCACCGTAGGAAAAATGCCACCATTCCCCTAAATGACGACGAAAACCGCTATAAGTCATGATTTCTAAGAGTATTTGTCGATGTTGATGGTATTTTTGCTCTTTTTCATTAGTCGCTTTACTGTAATAGTTAGGATTAGATCTTTCAGAAAGTTCGTCAATTTCCCCTCCCATATTAATTTCAACGCCATTTTCATCTATAAGAGTTAAATCGATGGCAGATCCAGTACTATGGGGAGGAGGAGTTAAAGGATTATCACTGGGAATCGCCCAAATTTGATAAACTTCTTGATAAATAGAGGCTGTTTCTTCCTTTGTTAATTGTGCAGAATGGATTTGACGTTTTTGACAAATAGAATTAAAAGTATAGTCCACCATAAACTGTTGTACATTAACAGGGCGATAAGCGTCAAAAATTTTTATCTGCCAATGAGGTTTAATTTGTGCTAATTTTGCCTTAGCTTTCAACAATCTTTTTAATACTTCTTCTCGCAAAAAATAGGGGGATTTACCTTGATAATCTGCACCAAGTTTCACATAAGCCGAAGGATTTTCTAAGATAAATTCATTGTCTGGAATAGGCACTAAAGGTTGATGACATTCGATAATTTTGATATGTTGATAAGGCTTCATAGAACAATTAATCGTGAACAATGAACAATGAACAATTAATAATGTATAAAATAGTGTAAACCATTGGTAAATTTTATTTAAAAGCCAAAAATTAATGATGCCAGATAAAGATAATCTCAATAATCCCGAAAATAACACAGAATTAGATCCCATTACCTCATTAATAGCAGAATTTTCCGATCCTGACATAGAAGAAGAAGAATTTAGAAATGATTTTTTTCAGGGTTTATCAGGGAGAAGGAAAAAAGCAGCTTTTGCTTTAAGCGTCATTTGGTTAGTAACTATCACTCTGCATTTAGTTTCTTGGAGTATTTGGATTGTCTTAATCTTAAGCATTTTCGTTACTATACAGGCTTTACGATTAATGTTTGCTTCACCATCGCAAAATCCCATTTCATCCCTTCAACCTACGGATAATTTGCCAAAAATTTCTGTCATGGTATCAGCTAAAAATGAAGAGGCAGTGGTAGAAAAATTGGTCAATATGTTATTAACTTTAGATTATCCTCAAGATTTATATGAATTTTGGGTGATAAATGATAATAGTAGCGATGGCACGGGTATAATTTTAGATGGATTAGCTCAAAAATACCCTCAATTAAAAGTTTTACACCGAGATAACACAGCAAAAGGTGGTAAATCTGGAGCATTAAATCAAGCCTTTGCCTTGACTACTGGAGATATTGTGGGAGTATTTGATGCTGATGCCATTGCCTCTCCTGATTTATTAAGGAAAATAGTGCCTTTATTCGCTAAAGAAAATATTGGGGCAATTCAAGTTAGAAAAACAATTTCTAACGCTGATGATAATTTTTGGACTCAAGGGCAATTTACCGAAATGGCGTTAGATAGCTATTTTCAGCAACAGAGAATCGCTTGTGGAGGTATGGGAGAATTAAGAGGTAACGGGCAGTTTGTGCGTCGTCAAGCCTTAAATAGCTGTGGTGGGTGGAATGAAGAAACCATCACCGATGATCTCGATCTAACCATTCGCTTACATTTAGATCACTGGGATATTGAGATATTACCACATCCTGCGGTAGAAGAAGAAGGAGTTAAAAAGGCGATCGCTTTGTGGCATCAAAGAAGTCGATGGGCAGAAGGTGGTTATCAACGTTATTTTGATTATTGGCGTTTAATTCTAAGTAATCGCTTAAATTGGCACAAAAAATTCGATTTACTTTACTTCTTTTTAGTACAATATATTTTCCCCACAGCAGCGATACCTGACTTAGTAATGGTAATCACCCGTCATGACATACCTTTAATTGCACCCTTAACCAGTCTTACTTTAGTATTGGCATTTTGGGGAATGTTTACGGGGTTAAAAAGAGCAAAATTAGAGCCTAAAACCACCATAACGGAAACCTTAAATATGATGATAAAAAGCCTTTTAGGGATGATTTATATGACACACTGGTTTATTGTAATGCCCGTTACCACTGCAAGAATGTCCATTCGTCAAAAACAATTAAAATGGGTTAAAACCGTTCATGAAGGGGTAGAATTTGTCAATGAAATGTAACTCACCAGCTTCCCAGTCTTCAATTTTAGGCGAGAAGATAAATATACAAAAAAAGTCCCCATACTTGGGGATTTAGGGGCGATTCTACCTCCCTTTTTCCATTTTCAACTGAGGGAGCATAGTTAATGATAAATTCAATATATACACCTCCACTACTACTTAAAAATGGTTTAATTCAGACTGTTTATACTGGGTTATGGATGGATAAACAGTGGCAAAAAACCACTAAATTAGTTGAGCCTGAATATAAAGAGCATATTTTTATCGGTGCAAATGATGTACCTATTTTTGGTATAGTTGCAATTCCCCATCAAAGCCACTGTCGAGGTACGATAATTGGAACTTATGGCATAACAGGAGATTTAGAAAATCAATGGTTTTTGCGTTTATTAGGGCGTAAAGCCTATGCTCAAGGTTACGCTGTGGTATTATTTGATTGGAGAGCTCATGGTAAAACGGCTCAATTATCCCCTACATTAACCTCCGATGGTTTATATGAAGGAGAAGATTTTGTAAGAATTGCTGCCCAAGCAAAAAAAATAGGTTGCCCTAGTAAATTTTGGTTTACTGGTTATTCTTTAGGAGGAAAATTAGCTTTATGGGGTATAGCGGCAGCGTCTGATTTAACGGTACTTAAACAAAAATTATGCCCAAACAAAGCCCAAACTTGCTTTATAATTAGTAAATACCTCAATATTATCTTTTAACCATTGAAAAAAGCGAAAAGATATGGCGGTGCGAAACGCTTCTAAGGCTTCACCAAA
>NZ_JBGSUU010000122.1:0-68502 GCF_041753295.1 Geminocystis sp. | reverse complement strand
GGGAAGTAAAGCCTGTGGAGAGTCAAACCAACTTAGTGGCAAGTCTATTAAGGATTCGGTGAAGCAGGAAGTGAACGTCCATCCCATGAAGAGTGGGGATTTACTCTTATGAGTAGATTTGAGTAAGTTTTATAGAGCGGCTAAACTTACTGCTGAGTAAATGGGATGAAACTAGGGGCGTTGAACGGGACGAAGTTTACCGAGGATTTTTATTGCCACAGAAACTGAGATTGTTGAGTCAGCTTGCTGCCGTCACGTTTGAGCAGGGGCAGTACTTCTTTGAGCAAAGGGTGATTGAACAATATATTGAGGACTATCTACGGAATTTGCCTAGTGTAACCTTAGAACCAGAAGAGTTCCAACTCGAAAGCGAGGCAATCTTAAAATCGATCGAGGCTCAACATGGGTTACTGACAGAACGGGCAAGAGGAATCTTTTCCTTCTCGTATCTCGTGTTTCAAGAATATCTCACAGCTCGAAAAATCGTTGCTAGTTATAATCTACGGGCATTAGAACAAGCCCTAGGAGGACTGGTCAGTCACATCAGTGATCCACACTGGCGGGAAGTCTTCTTGTTAACGGCTGCCATGTTACGAAGTGCAGATTCTATGGTACAGTTGATGAAGCAAGAGATTGATGCCTTAGTGGCTCAAGACCCATACTTACAAGAATTTTTGATGTGGGCAAGTGAAAAATCCCAGACGATTCCATCCCAGCCCAAATTTGCAACCTCAAGAGCATTTTATCTTGCCCTTGCTAACTCACCTCATACAGCCGCTAACTTTGCGCTAGCTACCACTCTCGATCAAGGAATGTTTTTAGATGCGGCGTTAGATCACTTGTTGCTAGAGTTTGCCATCGATCATAGTCAAGATTTTGCCTATGTTAATGCTTGTAGTGAGGCTCTCAACAACATTCTGACAATGGTTTTGGATGCGGGATTTTATAAGTCTGTCCAACAATTAAAAGATCAGTTGCCACCTTCTAGTCAAAACCAAGAAATGCTTCGGAAGTGGTGGAAAACGCACTATTGTGCTTGGGTGGAACAGTTAAGGGAAATGATCGCCAAATATCGAAACATTAACCATCCTTGGGAGTTTAGCCCTGAGCAACAGCAAGTACTGCAACGCTACTATGATGCTAATCAACTCCTGATCGATTGCTTAAATAGTAACTGCGAAATCACAAAAGCAATTCGCCAAGAAATTGAAGCCACGTTGCTGTTACCTCAAAAGGAACTAGAAGATCGGGAATGGCAATAAGTGCATAAGTAAAATTATTGATAAAAATATAATAAAGAAAATATAATAAATAAATCGAATAATATTAGAAATAATTTATTGTGACTATGATTTTATATCTAGGCTAAGTTCTGAAACGAAAAAACTGTTACTACGAATTGAAAAAGATAGTAAATATTATCGTACGAGGGAAAGAGCAAAATGTGTTAGGTTAAGCTACGAAAAATACAAGACAGAGCAATTAAAAGAAATAGAGCAAGAAATAATTTTCTACTATAGAACCTATTTGATATTTACGCCTGTAACCCAAATAACAAAAGACTTTGAGGAGATTAAAACATTTCTCCTGAAATCATTACTATATAATCATTCTAAAAAAGATACCAAATGGGTTCTATTGGACTAATGTTAAAAAGATTGACACCTCATATATCTATGATAAGTGCATAAATTTTTATGATTTACACAGTAAAATTACTATATTAACTTTTGCAACAAATACTTAATAAATCTTTATATTTTTTGGTTTTTTTATTTGAACCATACACAATAGATAGTTACTTTTCCTTTGAATTATGGAGGGTTGAAAAATCGGATTTTTTTACTTTTCAAAAAAGAAGTTTTAAACCGTGAATGAAACTATTGTCTATTCTCAATTATCTATTGTCAATTAATAATTAAGCCAAGAAAAGTTTTCAATAAAGACTCTTAATTTGGTAAAGTAGATCACGATAAATCTAACTGTACTTATTCTTTTATATCCTAATCATAAAACAGGAATAGTAATTAGGAGTAAGTAATACTTAAGATTAAAAATTTAAAGACGATTAATTAAAGAGAGGTTAAATTATGAGGTTTCGCAACCTGTTGGTAGCTTTCCTAGTTGTTTGTTTAGGATTCTTGGGCGCTTGTAGCGATGACGTTGCTAAGGCTTATGATCCTAAGTCTATTACCTATGATGAAATTTTGAATACGGGATTAGCTAACAAATGTCCACAAATTTCTGAGTTTACTCGTGGTAATATTACCATTACGGCGGATCAACCTTTGTCTATCCTTGATATGTGTTTAGAACCACAAGAATATTTTGTCAAAGAAGAGCCTACCAATAAAAGACAAAAAGCGGAATTTATTCAAGCTAAACTCTTAACCAGAGATACTGCTAGTCTTGAGCAAATCAGAGGTACTCTTTCTGCTGATGAAAATGGTGTTTTAACTTTAACAGAACTAGATGGAATTGATTTCCAAATTGCTACAGTACAGTTACCCGGTGGAGCTCAAGTACCTTTTTTCTTTACCATTAAAAAATTAGTAGCACAAACTGAACCCGGTTTTACTGCGGTTAATACTTCTGCTGATTTTATTGGTAAGTTTAAAGTACCTTCTTATCGTGGTGCATCTTTCTTAGATCCTAAAGGTCGTGGTTTAACTTCTGGTTATGATAATGCTGTAGCTTTACCTGCTGGAGCTGACAAAACAGAATATACTCGTAATAACATTAAAAATGCTGATTCTTACCAAGGTGAAATCTCTTTACAAATTACTAAAGTTGACCAAGAAACTGGTGAAATTTCAGGAGTATTTGAAAGTGAACAACCTTCTTCCACTGATTTAGGTGCAGAAGATCCTGAAGAAGTCAAAATTCGTGGTATTTTCTATGCTCGTTTAGAACCACAAGTTTAACATTGCTAGAATACTCAAAGATTGGGAGAGGAGGAGATTTTATGTTAATTTTTCTTCTTTCCTTTTCCTTCATTTAATTATTTATTGTTAATTAGACTTTATCAATTATTAATTATTTCTTATTTTTTATTTTTTATTTATAAAATGTCATTATTAGATTGGTTTGATAATTTAAGAAAATCTGAGCCAGAAATAAAACCTCAACAAGAAAGAGAAATTGCTGACGGTTTATGGACAAAATGTCCTGAATGCGGAGTTTTGGCTTATACCAAAGATTTACAAGCTAATAATATGGTTTGTTTAGAATGTCATCATCATCTACGCATTTTTAGTGATGAAAGAATTAATCAGTTAATTGATCCTCACACATGGCAAACTTTAAATCATCATCTTATCCCTACCGATCCTCTTCATTTTCATGATCGTAAAAGCTACGGCGATCGCCTGAAAGAATTACACAGTAAAACCCCTTTAACCGATGCAGTACAAACGGGGACAGGTTTAATTGACGGTTTACCCCTTGCCTTGGGAGTGATGGATTTTCGTTTTATGGGCGGTAGTATGGGATCAGTGGTAGGAGAAAGATTAACTAGATTAATTGAATATGCTACACAAAAAGCCTTTCCAGTGGTGATTATTTGTGCTTCTGGGGGTGCAAGAATGCAGGAAGGAATGTTGAGTTTAATGCAAATGGCGAAGATTTCAGGGGCATTAGAACGTCATAGAGAGAAGAATTTATTATATATTCCCGTGCTTACACATCCCACTACTGGAGGTGTTACAGCAAGTTTTGCCATGTTGGGTGATTTAATCATAGCTGAACCGGGTGCAACCATTGGTTTCGCTGGAAGAAGAGTTATTGAGCAAACTTTGAGAGAAAAATTACCTGATGGTTTTCAAACTTCTGAGTATCTTTTACAACACGGGTTTGTGGATTCTATCGTTTCTCGTACGCAACTAAAAAAAACCTTAGCACATCTTATTAGTTTACATCAACCTTTTTATCCTATCAATGGTCAAGTAAGTTGACGCTAGAGTAAAAAAAGAAAATAATTGCTGATTATGCCTGAGTTAATATAAATATTTTGGCATAATTTTTTGTAAAGATAATCAAAATATTCAAAACATTATTATTAGTCAAAGTCAATCAAATAATGGGGAATAAATTTTAATTTTTCAGTAATTGCTATAATTATTATAGTTTTTTAATGAAGATATTATGAAAAAATTTTTACAACAAACCCTTGCTAGTTTTTTTGGTAGTTTAGCAGGATTATTCTTCTTTTTTATTTTAAGTGGCGGTGGCTTACTGATATTTATTTTAGCTTTATTATTATCAAATAATACTCCAAAAATAGAAAATCAAAGTGCTTTAGTTTTTAATCTAAATAGTCAAATAAATGATTATCAATCCGATGCTAGTTTATCCTCATTAATCGGTAATAATAATGATAGTTTAACCTTAAAAGAAATCACTTCTGCCATCAATAAAGCAGCAAAAGATGATCGTATTAATGCCTTATATTTAGATGGAAGTAAAGGGAATATTATCGCTGGTTATGGTACTTTAACAGAGATCAGAAAGGCATTGGAAAAATTTAAAGCCAGTGGTAAAAAAATAATTGCCTATAATATCTCTCAAGGAGAACAAGATTACTTTTTAACCTCCATTGCTGATGAGATAAATTTAAACCCCATTGGTGGAATGGAGATAAATGGTTTTGCTTCTTCACAATTATTTTTTGCCTCCGCTTTACAAAAATATGGCATTGGTGTACAAGTAATTAGAGTCGGTAAATATAAATCAGCAGTTGAACCTTTTACCCTTGATAATTTTAGTAAAGAAAGTACTATTCAAACATCAGAATTATTAGAAGATTTGTGGGAATCTTATGTAGAAAATATCACAAAAAATCGTCCTTTAAAAACAGGAGAAATTAATAATATTGCTGATAATAAAGGTATTTTACAAGCTCAAGAAGCAAAGGATTTAAAATTAGTTGATCAATTACGTTATGAAGATGAAATAATTAATGAATTAAAAACTATTACTAATAGTAAAGATCAAGATTCTTTTCGTCAAGTGACGATTCAAAATTATTTATTAGCTAATCCATCTACAGAAAATAATGATAAAATTGCTATTCTTTATCTTGAAGGTCAAATTGTGGATGGAGAAGGTAGAATCGGAGAAGTGGGAAGTACTCGCTTTGTGGCAGAAATTAGGAGAATACGCCAAGATAAAAATATAAAAGGAATTGTTGTCAGAGTCAATAGTCCGGGTGGAAGTGCTGTTGCCTCAGAATTAATTTTAAGGGAATTACAATTAACGGTTAAAGAAAAACCTCTGGTAATTTCTATGGGAGATGTGGCAGCATCGGGAGGTTATTGGATAGCCACGGCAGGAGAAAAAATATTTGCGAATAATAACACCATTACGGGTTCAATCGGCGTATTTAATTTATTATTTAATGTAGAAAATATTGCTAAAAATAATGGCATTAATAATGGAGTTGTCAAAACTAATGAATTTGCTAATTTAAGTAATAATTTCAGTCAAAAAACCGAAGCAGAATTAGCGATTTATCAACAAGGTGTAAATAAAATTTATGACTTATTTTTAGAAAGAGTATCGAAAGCGAGAAATTTACCCATTTCTAAGGTAGCAGATATTGCTCAAGGAAGAGTTTGGTCTGGAAAATCTGCACAAAAAATCGGTTTAGTGGATGAAATAGGAGGATTAGATACATCCATTGAATATTTAAACCGAAAACTGGAGTTAAAAAATAATTTTCAAATTGTATCCTATCCAGAAGTTAGAAATTGGCAAGTAGAATTATTAAATAGATTAGGGAATACTCAGATAGAAAATAGTCTTACTGATAAAGAAAAATTAGTAAAAATGATGTGGGAATTAAATACAGAATTAGATTTAACAGAAATTCTTAAAAATCCCCATAAAATTTATACTATTTTGCCTTATAAATTAAATATAAAATAGGAATTATTAATTAGGTTTTTTTGTATTTATATCTTTTACAGAAAACCTAATACTTGATAATTTTTAAGTAAAGGCTAACTAATTGTTTTACTGGCTAAATAGGCTAAATAAAAGCAAATAAAACCATTAATCAATAGGAAAATTTGAGACATTAAACCAACACTAAAACCCCAGACTAAAGGATTAATAAAAGCGTTAATAGTGAGGAAAGAAGCAACACCTAAACTGCAACCAATAGCAACATATTTAAGTTGTGGATGACTTAAAAATAAGACTATTAAAATAACAGGAATTAAGGCACTAGCAAAGAAAGGATTTAAACTATTTGTACCCATTACCACATTACCTAATTCTGGCACAGAACTACCCATTAAACGAAAAGGCCATTGAGGTAAATCAAATATATATAATCCTTGTAGGAAAAATAACCCACTACTGCCTGTAACTAATCCAGTGGCTAAACTTAGGTTAAAGGTAAGATAATTACGCAAAAACCACGCTAATAAATATGAACCTAAAACCATACCTAACTTCGGTAATAAAGTAATTGTACCGCCATCGATCCAAAATCCGGGGTTTAAGTAACCACTATTTTTCAACCATCGCAAAAAATCTCGTGGGGTAATTTGCCCACTTAAAGCTAGTTTAACGGATTTAGCAGCGTCTAATTGTCCCGCACCATAATGATTTAAAGGATCTTTTTCTATTTTACGCGCAGATTTGACCAAAATTTCTCGCACTTCGTCGGGATTTTCGATGCCAGTGGATTTTATTAACGCCGCCACTCCCGCAACGTGAGGAGAAGCCATACTTGTGCCTTGAAAACCAATAAAAGCTGTTTTTTGATTATCTCCAGTGATGGTTTCTTGAATAATTTTACCCGTTTGGCTACCACCGGGTGCGGAAATATCTATCCCAGCGCCAAAATTAGAATAAGGTGCTTTTTCACCGATAGAATCCGTTGCCGCAACGCTAATTACTTCAGGATAACGGGCGGGAAATGAGGCACTATTGCGATTTTCGTTACCTGCGGCGGCAATTATTACCACTCCTTTATCATGGGCGTATTTTATGGCATCACGCATTAATTGACTATCTCCTCCACCACCCAAACTCATGTTGATGACATCGGCTTTGTTATCGGCGGCGAATCTAATGGCTTCTGCTATATCAGCCACACTACCACCACTTACCCCTAATACTTTTAAAGGCATTATTTTCGCTTTATAGGCGATTCCTGCCACTCCATAATTATTATTAGTGGATTGAGCAATTGTACCAGCAACGTGTGTACCATGTCCTACATCGTCTTGAGCATCAACTCTATTATTAACAAAATCATACCCTTCCACAAACTGAGTTTGATCAAAATCTGGTACTTTTGTTACTCCTGTATCAATTACCGCAACGGCTATACCTTCTCCTTTGGTTTCATCCCATGCTTGTTCAATATTTATACTACGCAAGTTCCACTGTTGTGTATAAGCGGGATCGTTTGGTACTTCTAAACTATGATAAATATAATTAGGCTCAATATATTCTACTTCTTTTTTGAGGACAGATTTTCGTAATTTTTTGAGAGAATTTTTATCTCCTTCAACAATATAAACTCTTTCTTCTTCGGAAAAAATACTATTTAAAATCGGTATTTCTTGCACTTTTGAAGCGATAAATTGTAAATTTTTATCTAATGCTGTAATGGGAATATCTTGACGAAAATTAATGATAATAGATTCAAATTCTCCTTGATTTGCTAATCCCTTGAAGTTAAATAAAGCAAACCCTAAACCGATTATAAATATACCTAGTAGTAAAAGTTTTTTCATGGTGATTACGGAGTAGCGACAATGTCACTATTATAAATAGTTTCTATTTAGCTTAACACCTTTTTCAAGACATAATTTATCCTAAAGTAAGAGAGTTATAATTTTATTTGTCTTTATTTTCCTTTGCCAATTTATTAGCCATTTCTTTGGTTAAAGTAATTAATTCTGTAGGAACTAACATTACTGTAGTGGTGTTATTTTCCGCACCAATTTCCGTTAAAGTTTGTAACCTTCTTAATTCTAAAGCAATGGGATTATTACACATTTGTTCACTAGCTTCTGATAACATTAAAGATGCTTCTTTTTCCGCAGATGCTTTAATTACACGCGCTCTTTTTTCTCTTACGGCTTCCGCTTCTTGTGCCATGGCCCGTTGCATGGATTGAGGTATTTCTACATCTTTCATTTCCACTCTTTCGATAACTACACCCCAAGGCTCGGAAATTTCATCCACAATTTCTTGAATTTGAATATTCATTTTATCTCGATTACGCAAAATATCATCAAGAATATTTTTTCCGAGTACATTACGCAAAGTAGTCATAGAGGCTTGATAAACTGCTACTTCATAATTTTCTATTTTATTAATAGCACGATCTGCATCTAATATTCGATAATATAACACAGCGTTTACTTTTACCGTTACGCTATCGGCGGTGATAGTTTCTTGAGATTTTATATCAACGGTTTTCGTACGAATATCAATTTTGGCTTTTTGGTCAACTAATGGTATTGTCCAATATAATCCAGGTCCTTTGATGCTATTCATTCTACCTAGTCGAAAAATTACTCCTCTTTCGTATTCTCGATCAATTTTAAAGCCACTTAAAATAAAGATTGTTAAGGGAATTAGTAGGGTAAAAATAGCTTCCATAGTAAATAAAGATAAAATTTTAGTTTTTTTCAGTAGATTTTAATGGGGAAAAGAAAACTAATTAAGAGAAATTATTTTAGATAAATCTTAACAAAAAATAAATTAAAATTGTAGATTAATAAATCTTGATAATTTTCTCTATTTTCTTCCCCTGAATTAATTATTATTTTGGCTCTTCTAGTTATGATATTTTAGTAGTAAATAATCATTAAAAGTTTTGATATATAATAGGTTTAGAATTTTAAAAATGCAGATGTTATAAATTTACAGTTTTAATTTGACCTAACACCCTTTCCGATAACCTGACACCTTTTTTTAGACATAATTTATCACAACCAGAAGTAAGAGAGCCATTATTTTTATAATTTTTTTAACCAAATTGTTCTGTAATTTCGAGATTAAATAAAGTTTGTAAAGTTTGTAAAGCCTTACGTCTGGCTTCTATATCCTGTTGTGCTCTTAATTGCACCATAGGATCATGTAAAATTTTATTAACAATACCTCTAGTTAAGGCTTCGATAACTTCTTGATGTTTTTCAGCAAATTCTGAGCCTAATCTTGATAATGCTTTTTCTAATTCTTGTTCTCTAATTTCTTCAATTTTACTCCGCAAACAGCTAATAGTTGGCACTGTTTCTAAAGATTGCCACCACAATTCAAAAGCCTCGATTTCTTCTTCTAATAAAACTTCTGCTTCTCTTGCCATTTCTCGACGACTAGCTTGATTTTGGGCAACTACCGCTTTTAAGTCATCTACGTTATAGGAGACAATAAAATCTAATTCCGTTACATCACTAGAAACATTACGAGGTACAGAAATATCTACTAACATGATACATTGAGATACTTCTAAGGGACATAGATTCGTTTTATGGAGAATCGGTTGAGTTGCTCCCGTACTTGTAAATACGATGTCTGACTGACTTACTACCATCATCATCTCTTCTAGGGAATGGAGTTGTAAGTTGACTAGAGGAAATTGTTTGGCTAACTCTTGCGATCGACTAACAGAACGATTTACAATGGCAATGTTAGAAACACCTTTTGAAGCGAGATGTTGCACTAATAATCGAGACATTTTTCCTGCACCGATAATACATACTTTCTGAGAGCATAAATTCTCTATCTTAGTATCTACTAATTCCACTGCGGCAGAACTAATCGACACAGCACCCGTACCGATATTTGTTTCTGTGCGCACTCTTTTTCCAGCGCTAATGGCTTGTTTAAATAGTCTATCAAGTAATCGACTCATACCCTGATATTTGGTAGCTAATTTATGGGTATTTCTGACTTGGGCTAAGATTTGTCCTTCACCTAATACAAGGCTTTCTAACCCCGAAGAAACTCGCATTAGGTGACGAATGGCATCTTGATGTAAAAGTATAAATAAATGTTTTCTTAATTGTTGTAGGGGAATATGACCAATTTCCGATAAAAACTGACTAATTTCCGTGACTCCTTGTTCAGTTTCTTTAACAACCGCATAAATTTCTAATCGGTTACAAGTACTCATAATTCCCACTTCCTCCACATGAGGATAAGTAAGAAGATGATGGATAGATTCTTCAATTTTATTTTCAGGAATACTTAATTTTTCTCGAACTTCAACGGCGGCGGTTTTATGGGATAGACCAACTACAATAATATTCATTTGCTAATTTTAAATGTAAATAAATTGGTAACAATAAAAATGCTTTTTAAACAATTCTAATCATTACTGATGTTGCTGTGTTTGGCAATTTTTACTTTACCTTTTGCAATAAAACTTCATTAATAATTAAGAAGTATGATTTATTACTTATTTTAAGGACTCCATTGGGGTTTAAAACCAGCGATGGGCAATTCTTCTAGTTGTGCTTGAGGAGATTCACTACTTGGTAAGACTAAAAGCCACAATCGACTACTTAAGATTAATTCGGCGGAATCTGTGAGTAAATCATCATCGGGTAAAGCCGTTTTTAAGGAGTTTTGAGGTACATCATTTTCGGTAATTAATTGATCAAATAATATCCCAAATCCGTCAGGTGCAAGACTAATTTTCATATCTTGAAATTTCGGTAAAGCTAATAAAGGAATCACATCTCCTGATGAAATATCAAGAGCCACAAAATAAGGTTTTTCCTGAAATTCTGTTTCGGTTTGTGTTAATTCTGTTAATAAACAAAATAGTTGTTTGCCATTACTATTAAATTTACAGTCAATAATCGATCCTTCTATGTTAATTAATTCTTTTTCTAACCCTTGATTATTCACATAAAATAATGATCGAGTATAACGTAATTTAGGATCATCTTTATTAAAATTAATCATTGCCGCACTGTTTCCGTCAGGGGAAAATGTTAATACTTGACCATATTTTGGTAAAAAGTTGATGGATTGCTTATTTTCTTCCTCAACTATAGGTATAATCGCTATTCCTTCTCCTTGCGCGATGGCAATGGCTTGTCTATCAGGAGTAACAATAAAATCACCTCCTTGAGTATTAAGTCTTTGAGGAATTTTACCCGGTTCAATTTTCCATAAATCAAAGTCTGTGGGATCATCATTTTTGCTTCTTTGAACAATTATAATATCACCATTTTTTCCTGCTAAATCAAATTTATTATTCTGATATTCTTCCCCGTCTAATATTAAGTTTAATTGACTGGGTATTTTTGTTGTTAAATCATTAGATAAACCAGTGGTAACTTCATATAAATCTAATTTTTTAAAATCATTTTGTTTTTTTCTTTCATCTACTGCAGAAAAGATTATTTTTTCCGTATTTGGTGTAAATTTAAAATCCACAACGGTTAAATGATCAGGGGTAAGAATAGTTTTATTTTGTTTTGTAGAATTATTGAGAATTAGTCGCCCACTTTCTTCTTCTTGACTACCAATATAAGCAAATGCACGATCTCGACTTTGAAATTCAGCGATAAAAGGTTCTATTTTTGCTCCTAATTTTTCTCTACCTCTAAATTTTTCCCTAGCATTTTTTAGAGATAAACGATAATTTTTACCATAAGTAATAGTTTTATTTAAAGTATAAACTAACCGTTTTCCTGACCAACTAATTTTACCATCTAAAGGAGGCTCAAGTTCTAAATTTTCTTCGATACTTTCATGGGACATCGGGCGATCAAAAGTAAGAGAAAAACCTTGATCTTTTCTGCTAATTTTTTGATCTTGCCAACTAAATTCTTTTACTTGAGGATGAGTTCTAAATATACATTTATTCTGGTCACAAATTCTACTACCGCCGATTAAAGTTACGATTATAAAACTAAGAATAGCAATAAATATTAAACAAATTTTATCTATTGGTTCTCTAAAAATATTAGTTTTAATCATAGTTTTAATTTCTCATTTATTTGTTGCTTTTTTAGTCGTAAATTTGAATAAATATTTTATATTCAAACTTTTCTTTATCAATTTTAGATCATAGTTTAAATTTTCTTTATATTTCTTTCTTGATAGTAGTCAAAAAAGCTAACTTTATCTAATTTAATCCTTAAATTTAGTTTATCTCCTCTTTTTATCATCTCATCTGTAAATAGTTTTACTTGTAAATTTTCTTCCTTATTATCTTCTAAATTGACTGTTAAAATCAACTCGTTTCCTAAGGCTTCTACCAAGTTAACTATCACGGGAATTGTTGAGGATGAAGCCTCTGATAATTCAAAATATTCAGGACGAATTCCTAACCAAATTTTTTCATAATTATATTCTTGAAAAATCTCTTGCCATAGTGTTGGTAAAGCTACTTTAAAATGAGAATGGATAATTAAATCTGGTTTTTGATAATTGACTTCCAAAAAATTCATGGGCGGACTACCAATAAATTGCGCTACAAATTTATTAACTGGATGTCTATATATCTCTAAAGGTGTGGCTAATTGTTGTATTTCTCCTTGATTCATTATGGCAATGCGATCGCCCATAGTCATAGCTTCTATTTGATCATGAGTTACATAAATAGTTGTTACCCCTAATTCTTTTTGTAACTTAACGATTTGTCCTCGTGTTTCGGTTCTCAATTTTGCATCTAAATTTGATAAAGGCTCGTCCATTAAAAATACATGAGGATTACGAGCAATGGCTCTTCCTAAGGCAACTCGTTGTTTTTGCCCTCCTGATAGTTGTTTCGGTAAACGGTTTAATAAATGTTCTATCTGCAACATATGAGCAACTTTACTCACTTTTTTGTTAATTTCTTTCTCATTGTCGGAATAATAACGCCATTTTTCAGGTAATTTCGCCGTAACGGCAGTCAAAATTTTATCCAACGGTTTCGAAGGCATTTGTTGATTCATCCGCCGTAAACCAAAGGCAATGTTATCATAAACACTCAAATGGGGATATAAAGCGTAATTTTGAAACACCATCGCTATATCTCTCAACTTCGGTGGTAAATCATTGACTATGCGATCGCCAATTAAAATTTTTCCTGCGGTAATCTCCTCTAAACCAGCAATTAAACGTAATAAAGTACTTTTGCCACAGCCAGAAGGGCCAACTAAAACCATAAATTCCCCTTCTTGAATTTCAAGATTAATACCTTTTAATACATGGGTAGAAGTAGCAGAATTTTGTTCAACATCAGGAGGATTCGCCACTATTCCCACCCCCACAGAAAGAGAGGGAGACAACTTACTTACAGACGAAATATAAGTTTTGTAGAGATTGTCAATAATAACCTGCGCCAAAACGAGAATTACCTTAATGAAACAACATAAGCCAAAATTATAACAAAAAATTAACAATTGGCAATTAACAATGATAATATAAAAGAATTGTAAACAAATATTAAGGCTTATATTAATGAATTTATATTACTTTTTAGGGATATTAACGATACTTTTAGTCGTGGGAATAATGGTTTATTTAGCCACTCCTCGCAGTTTTGAATCTCCCGAAACCGTAGCAAATTCCTATGATGAATGGACTGATGACGGTATTTTAGAATTTTATTGGGGCGAACATATCCACTTAGGACATTATGGCGCACCTGTGAGAAAAAAAGACTTTTTAGAAGCCAAAGCCGATTTTGTCCATGAAATGGTTAAATGGGGAGGATTAGATAAATTGCCTCGTGGTACGACCGTCTTAGATGTAGGTTGCGGTATTGGTGGCAGTACCCGTATTTTAGCCAAAAATTATGGATTTGAAGCCACAGGAATCACCATTAGCCCAAAACAAGTACAACGAGCTACAGAATTAACCCCCGAAGGCGTTACCGCTAAATTTCAGGTTGATAATGCCCTTAATTTATCTTTTCCTGATAATAGTTTTGATGTAGTGTGGTCTATTGAAGCTGGTCCTCATATGCCCGATAAAGCTAAATATGCTCAAGAAATGATGCGAGTTTTAAAACCGGGCGGTATTTTAGTTGTAGCTGACTGGAATCAAAGAGACGATCGCCAAATTCCTCTAAACGGTTGGGAAAAAGTTGTGATGCGTCAATTACTCGATCAATGGTCACATCCTTCCTTTTCTAGTATTGAAGGCTTTTCAGAACAAATTGCGGAAACAGGGCTAGTAGAGGGCGAAGTAATGACCGCAGATTGGACTCAAGAAACCTTACCCTCTTGGTTAGAATCTATTTGGCAAGGTATCGTCAAACCCGAAGGTTTAATCCGTTTTGGTTTTTCTGGGTTTATAAAATCTTTGCGAGAAGTACCAACTATGTTATTAATGCGTATTGGTTTTGGTGCTGGTTTATGTCGTTTCGGAATGTTTCGGGCGGTTAAATCTGAATCTACCACTACTGTCAAAACAACGGATACCGCAGAAGTAGTAAATGTTTAGCAAGTAATCTTCTCAAATTGTGGGCAATGCCCACCCTACATTTTTTTATATTTGATTTGATTAAAAACTTTTCTCTTATCGTCATAGTTCTTGATAGTAAAGGCTTTAGTCTTTGTTTTGATAATTGTAGTTGATAATTATTACTTATTTCTTCATCTTTACAACTTATGAAATGAAAAAAATCTCTATCATCGGCGGCGGTATTGGTGGTTTAACCCTCGCCCTTGCTTTACAACAAAAAGCCATTGATTTTCAATTATACGAACAAGCTAATTCCTTTGAGGCGTTGGGATACGGGCTTCAATTAAGTCCAAATGTGGTTAGAATTTTTCGTAAATTAGGCATCCAAAACCAGTTAGCCACAATTTCTCATCGTTGTTTAGGTTTTGAGTTACGTTCTTTTGATACCGATGGCATTTTAGCACAATGGAAGTTAAAAAGTGATGTGCCTTACTATCAATGTCGTAGATCTGATTTACATCAATTATTATTTAATTCCCTTGAAGATCATAGTAACATTAATTTTTCTCAACCTTTAGAAAGTTATCAACAAGAAGATAATCAAGTAGTTTTAAACTTTAAAGACAAAGAAACTATCACGACACAAGCCTTAATTGGTGCTGATGGTGTTCGTTCTGTAATTAGAAAAACTATATTTCCTGAATATAAAGCCGAATATGCTGGTTATGCCGCCTATAGAGTAATTTTACCCTTTAAAGATGATTATAAGTCACTATGGGGAAAAGCAACAGTGTGGATGGGGGAAAATCATCACGTTGTGGCTTATCCTAACGGTAAAGGAGGGCAAAAAATATCTTGGCTTAATTTAGTTTTAGTGATAAAAGATAGTAATTGGCAAGAGCAAAGTTGGACAATTCCAGCAGATAAACAAGAAATAGCCAGAAATTTTACTAATAAATCCGCACTTTTAAATAACATTTTAGAAGATTTGGTCAATAATAATGAACCTTGCTATAAATGGGGTTTATTCATTCATCAACCTTTACCTTATTGGTCACAAGGTAGAGTAACATTATTAGGAGATGCAGCTCATCCCATGTTACCATTTCAAGCTCAAGGGGCAGCAATGGCTATGGAAGATGCTTATATTTTAGCTCAATGTATTGCTGAAAAAGAAGACATTAAAACTGCTTTGATAAAATATCAACAATTACGGCTAAAACGTACAGCAAAAGTACAGCAAACATCAAAAAATAACGCCCAAATTTTCCACGCTACAGGAATAAAAGCCATGGTGAGAGATTTAGGATTAGGTTTAATTTCCTCTGTAAATGGTGATTTACTCAATCAAAAAACTGCTTGGATTTATAACTATGATGTCTCCAAAAATTGATCAATTTCTCGGAAAACTTTTTCATCTCGTAACATCCATTTATGAGTTAAGACAGGAAAACTAACTTCTATTCCTATACCTAAAAGTGAACTATTAGCAGGAATAATCATCATATCAAAAGGAGTCCAAATAATTAAACATTTAATTTTATTTAAACTCTCTTTTACATCAGTATTTAAGTCTCGTAAAAAGTCGCTATCTGGACACATTTGTTTAATACCTTTTAAGGGTAAAAAATAAGCTAAGTTAGTACCATTATTAGGAGCAGAAATGTTAATATATTTTTCAACTTTTTCCGTGCCATTTAATCGTTGTAAATAGTAACGAGTAACTAATCCTCCCATACTAAAACCCAGTAAAATTATTTTTTCTTCCGTAGTAAATTGATTATCAATATATTCCTTAACTTGCTGTGCTAAATCTCTTAAATCTGCTGTGCCAAGGTTAGGAATTAAATCAATGGTATAGGTTTTATAGCCTTTTTTTTGAAAATAAGATGTCATGATTTCAAATACTTTTCCTGTATCAGTAATTCCATGAACCATTAAAATAGATTTCATAAAGGATAATTATTTTTAGAAGTCTTAAGATCAATAATCGGTTTTCAGGTATAGTAAGATTTACAGATTTATTTTTTTATCTTAAATTATTCACTCAATTAATAGGAGATACATAGTAATGGGTAAAAAATCAATTATTTTTAGTGAATTAAAAAGATTAGATAAAAAACAATCACTTTTAAAACATGACGAAAAAAGGATGTCAAAAGTTTTAGAAAATTTCCTGCAACCCTATATACATTTAACCTCTAATTTTGTGGAAAAAGAAAAATTATTTACTTTAGGGGTTATCGCTTGGAATGCTTCTTTATATCCTGAGTCCGAAAGAGCTGATATAATTAATTTATTATTTTCTCAAGAGGTTATCGGCGATGACAGTAATGTACAAGATGAATTAACTGATATTATAACTGGTTTAATTGACCGTAAATTGAATTTATTTGCCGATTATCAACGATTAATTGTCGATTTTAAATTAGAAGAAATTGGGCAACTTTATCATTTATCTGTTACTTCTCAAGAAAAAACCTCATAATTCATAACTCCTAACTCCTAACTCCTATCTCCTAACTCCTATCTCCTAACTCCTAACTCCTAACTCCTAACTCCTAACTCCTAACTCCTATCTCCTATCTCCTATCTCCTAACTATTATTACTGCTTCTCATTTCTAATGCTCCTTTAGGATAAGCTATTCTTTGATGGTTGAATTGTTGCCAAACATTGACAAATACTTCCGCAATTATCGGTAACTCTTCATATTTTATACCACAATCATCTAGTTGATGATCTCGCCAACGGGCTTTAAAAATCTTGTTAACCATTGCCATAGCTTGATCTGGCGTTGCATCTTTAAGCGATCGCAAAGCAGCTTCACAACCATCTGCTAACATAACAATACCAGTTTCTCTCGATTGAGGAATAGGTCCATCATAACTAAAAAGAGTATCATCAATGTCATGGATATTTTTACCTTCTCCTTCGGCTTGAGTTTTGGCTTGATAGTAAAAATAAGAAATTAATAATGTGCCTTGATGTTGAGGAATAAAATCTTGAATGGCTTGAGGTAAACCACATTTTTTAGCCATGACAATACCCTCACTGACGTGTTTTTTGATAATTTCGGCACTTTCATAAGGATTACTAATCATATCATGTTTATTCGGTCCGCCCATCTGATTTTCAATAAAACCCAGAGGATCGTGCATTTTACCTATATCATGATATAATGTACCTGCTCTAACTAACTCTACATTACAATGAAGATGACGAGCGGCTGCTTCTGCTAAACTAGCCACAAACATAGTATGTTGAAAAGTACCGGGTGCTTCAGTGGCTAATCTCTTTAAAAGTGGGCGATTAGTGTTAGATAATTCTGCTAGACGTATAGGAGTAATTAAGTCAAAAAATCTTTCTAAATAAGGAGAAATACCTAAAGCTAAAACGCTATAAGTAAAACCTACTGTACCATGCCATATTGCACTAGGTAAAATAGCATACCATACTGTACCTAGTGTAGCACTACCGATTAAATGAATAATAAAGTAAGCACTTCCTTGAGTAAATCCCACTCCTGCACCTAATAAGGCTAATTCCTCCCTAGAATGAAGACGACTAGCCATCAAAGACGCTAATAATCCTCCTGCAAAAGAAGATATGACATATTCCCAACCAATAGCTTCCGTTTGAAAAAGAGTTAATCCAGTCATAATTATAAGATTACTTACGGCTACAGTTGGGCCATAAAAGCTACTCACTAAAAATCCCACCGCAGGTAAAGAATTATAACCCACATCAAAAATATTAATTATGGGAGTAGAAATACTCAATAAAAACAAAAGTACTTGATCTCGTCTTCTTAATCTACCTTTTACCTTATGGGTGATGGTGATAAAAGTAATTAAAGATATCGATACTAGAATCCCAGATACGACAATCCCATTGAAATTAACACTTCTACGACTTAAGCCAAAGTTATCTAATAAAACAAAATCTCCTTGAGTAATTTTTTCCCCAACATCGACAATTACTTCTCCTTGACTAATAGTAACAACCACAGGTTGTATTGCTAGAGCTGCTTTTTCCGCTCTTGTTTTAGTTTCTTCTTCATCAATGATAAGATTGGACTCTAAGTTATGGATGATTAAGTTTACGGCTATATTTTTAATGGGAGGCGATATTTTATTCTCAAGGTGAATTTCTGTGGCTTTAAGTTTAATATCTTCAGGTAATCCCGTAGAAATTCCCAAAGCTAACATTTGTCTGACGGTTTGACTAATTTCTTTTTTTGCTTGTTGCCAAGTTTTATTGTCAATATTCCATAAAAGTCTTTTTTCTTCATCCTCGATATTACCAATTTTTAATTCATTTATTTGAGTGGAAAAACTTTGATAAATGTCTCTGTTTTTTTCTAGTTGATTAAGTAAATTTTCAAAATCTTTAGCATTAACTAACTTTTGATAGGTTAATAATTCTTTGACAATATTATTTTCTGTTAAAGATAAAGATTCATCAACGGTGATAGAAGAAGTTTTGAGTTTGACAAGAATTTTTTGCCACTGGGAAGTTGATAAAGAATGTAAAGATTTTTGGGATGATGATGATAAAATATTGGAATTTACAAAGGTTATTTTATTAACTAAACTACGAATATTATCTATTTGTTCGAGTTTATTATCGATTTTTGTTTGTGTCTTTAATGTTAAACTTACATCTTGTTTTAACATGGGTAATAAACCACTGCGAGTTTTTTTTCGCAATTCTTCGGTGGTGTAATTATCAATAAAATCACCATCCCTAGGCGCAATAATTTTTGTAGGGGAAATTGTGCCAACGGCTAATTCTGGTTGATTATAAAAGCGATAACTAATTAATCCTGTCAACGTTGTTACGGATAATAATATTATTGCTGGAGAATGAATTTTACATATCCATTGAAATAATATTGATTTATCTTTATGACTATGGTGAGAAGAATTACTCAAAATGTGGTGATGATTATCTTTATGTTGCCAATTTTGAAAAGTTTTACGGATTAACTCTAACGTATTCATATTAAATTATTTGAACCCTAAAGAAAAATCATACAAAGTAAATAACCCTTAAAAAGGGAATCCCACCAATTAGATACATTTAAAATTTTCGTTATTGTCAATGTAATCGTCAAAATATTGTAAGAATGTGATAATACCTCTCTTTTTGTTATTATACTTTATTTATCTAATCTTCTAATTTTGAGCATTTTTTAGTGTTTTTTCTTTTTCAAACAATAGAATTTAGGGTTAGATAACTGTAGTGGTGAATCCTGACGTTTTTGGACAAAATCTGACATTTAATTTCAAATTTTTTAGTAATTAATTTTATAGAGGTAATGCAAGGCAAGGAGGTTGAATCCCTTATTAAACCTTATTACTTTTGTTTCTTAAAGTAATCGCTATAATTATAAACAATATTACTGTAATGCCCTTATACAACCTGAGTTCGATATTAAAAACCTTTTAGAATAAAGGCGATTGAGTAATAAGTTTATTTTTAGTTACCAAATATTGATAATATCAGCCTCATCTTTATCCATACGATCGCCTTTTTTAATATTAAAAGCGGGGAAAAATTCAGGAGTATTAACTAACGAACCTGTTACCCGAAATTCTGAAGGTGGATGAGCATCACCAAGAACTACTAAGCGTAATATTTCAGGTCGCCATTGAGATTTCCACACCTGAGCCCAAGAAATAAAACACCGTTGGGAAGAAGTATAACCTTCAATTTTCTCAGTTTTTTGAGCATCGGTTAAACTGCGTTGTAAGGCACTGTGAGCGATGTTAATTCCCCCTAAATCGGCGATATTTTCCCCTAAAGATAATTTTCCATTGATGAATAAATTAGGGAGAGGCTCATATTTATTATATTGTTCCACTAACTTATTTGCTCTTTCATCAAACTTTTTAGCATCTTCTGCTGTCCACCAATCCTTGAGATTACCATCAGCATCAAAAGTACGACCTTGACGATCAAAACCGTGGGTTATTTCGTGGGCAATGACACCACCGATCGCACAATAGTTCACCGCATCATCAAAACTAGCATCAAAGAAAGGAGCTTGTAGGATACCAGCAGGAATTTCGATACTATTAATATTAGGGCTATATCCAGCATTTACTTCTGTCGGACTCGTGACTCCCAAAAAAGGCTCAAAAACAGGAGGTTTATTTAATTTTGCCAAATCTCGGCGAGTATCCCATTCACCGATGCGCAACAAGTTCCCGATAAAATCATCGGCTTTGATGTCAACACTGGAATAGTCCACCCATTCATTTTCGTCGGGATAGGCTACATAGGCTTTCATTTTGTCCAATTTATCGATCGCTTTTTGACGAGTTTCGGCACTCATCCACTCATTTTCTTGTAAACGTAATCGAAATTCCGCCCTGATATTTTCTACCATTTTTTCAGCTTTAGCCTTATCACTGGCGGGGAAATATTCCGCTACATAAAGTTGAGCCGTAGGATGTGACAATACTTTTCTCACCACTTCAGCAATTTTTTTATCGAGGGGTTTTTGTTGTTTTGCCCCTGTCATCACTGTACCCTCAAAGTCAAAATCTTCTTGCACAAAGTCTTCACTCAGATAGGCTGCCGTACTACTCAATAACCGCCAACGAAGGTAAGTTTTCCAATCCTCAAGGGATTTTTCTTTCATTAGCTGATTCACCATCGCCATATATTTAGGCTGTCTGACAACAACTTCTTTTAATCCTGATAAGCCCATTTCTTGAAAATAAATATCCCAATTAATATTCGGATTTTCAGTTTTCAGTTGAGTTACGGACTTTTTATTATATGTCAAAGATGGGTTATTGCCTTCGGCGGGGGTTAATTTACTCTCCGCTAAAGCCGTTTCTATGCTGAAAATAGTCTGGGCTTGACTTTTAGCTTGATCAGGTTTATCTCCCACAAGGGTAAAGATTTTAGCGATATGGGTAACATAAGCATCTCTTTGTTTACTATAGTCTGCACTGGAATAAAAATCCTTTTGCTGAGGTATCACAGGTGCAACATACAAGGCATTAACTTTGGAATTTTTAAAATCCGTAGAAACTCCCACCCCAAACACAGACACAATACCTTTTAAACTATGATTTGCCATCACGGTTATTAATTCTTCGGGGGTTGATATGGCTTCAATTTGAGTTAAAGCTGGTTGAATGGGGGCAATACCTAATTTATTGCGTAATTCCAAATTCATCCCTGATAAATATAAATCTCCTACCTGTTGAGTAATGCTTCCTTTAGGGGCGTTAGCACTTTTACCATAGGCTTGAGTGATGATTTGTAATAATCTTTGATCTCGGAGGGATTCTACATCAGTAAAACTGTCAACTCGAATATTATCATCGGGGATAACGGCATTTTTTAACCAGTTACCATTAGCGAATTGATAAAAATTATCTTGAGGTTTAACGGATGTATCAATATTTTTGACAGAAAAACCTTTTTCTTGGGTTACGGAGGAAGATTGACTAAAACTAGGGGCTTGTGTAGCCAAAATACTTAAAACGGTAACGAGGGGAATGGATAAAAAACGGTGAGAAAATTTCATAAAAGTCATAAAGGGATGATAATGATTACTTATAATTGTCTCTACTTTCCTTAAACAGAGATAAAATATGAGACAAATATTTATTTTTATTTTTTAGCACAACGATCGCTAGAATTGTAAACAATGCTACTGAAACGTCCTTCTACTGTACCCACCTCTACACAGTAACCTGTAGCATTTTCGGTGTAATAAGAACTTTTACCACCTTCAAAAGTGACAGTGTTACGATAGGTATAACCTCTGGATACTAATGTATTTTCTGCTTGTCCTGCTCTTGCATCCACTAAATCTTCTAAAGCGGGAGGAGTGGTACTAATTAAATTTTCTGGTGTTTCGTCATGTTTTCCTTTAGGATTCTGACTAACAGGAGTTTTTTCATTCAACTCAACAGATGATACCGTGTGATCGATGGTGTTAACCCGACATTCGGCAGTTTCTCCCGTTTTTTTTTCTTCATCAACAAAGTTGTAGCACCACTTTCAGCACTAACAGGTCCAACACTCTCAATAACTACGTTAAAAACACTTACTCCGAATTCTTCGGCAGTTCTTGCCACACAAGCCCCTCTTGATTTTTGAGGAATAGCTTGGGCTGTGAGAGGATTAGCAACAATAAAGGCAGTAGCGACAATCGCACTTGTTGTTAAAAATTTTGTAAATTGGCTCATGAAATTCAATCCTTAAATTAATTAATTACTTTTAAGTGTTAAAGACTCCGAAATTATAACAACGATAGAGATTAACATGATTAAGTTAATTGTAAATTTTTATTCCCAGTAGCAACAGGTTGAATCTCGACAATTTATGATCGGTCGTATTAATTCTAGTTTTCACGGAAATATAAAACATGATTTTCAAAAGAAGTTTACCTTTTCTCTTAGTAGTAGCGACACTGTTCGCAACCATATCACCAACATTAGCTCGTGGTATTTCAACTCTCAGAGCTAGTAATCCTAATACACGCATTAATGTACGCACAAAACCAACAATTAATTCTAGTGCTCCTCAATATGGAATACCCGGAGATAAAGTCAAAGTGATTGAGTGTGTGCTAAATAAAGATACAGCAGGTAGTGATCTTAATTGGTGTAAAGTCGAATTTGTTAAATCTAAAGCGGTGGGTTGGATTCGTAGCGATTTTATTATTTTTGCTGATGGTGGCGAATAAGCTAAAACCCATCTAACCATAATAGATAAGATAGTTTATAACCATTAATGCTAGTGTATTAAAATTTATTGTCTTAGTTTTTGTTGGGATTCTAAAACAATTAGACTTAATGGAATGTTATATTTACGCGCTATGGCAGCACAATCTTCATATTCTGGTTGAATGTTGACTATTTCATCATCTTTTTTTGCTACTTTTACTCGAATATTACCGTATTTAGTTGTAACTGTCACTATTTCTCTAGGTAAAATTGAGCGTTGTTGAATTTGCCTACGAATACCAATGGTTGTGGTTTCTCGAAAAATAATAGTTTCACAAATGTCAATTTTATCTATATCACAAATGACTGTTAATAAGATTCCTTGACGATTTTTTTTCATTCCCACTGGTTGAGTAAAAACATCCCTTGCACCCATTTTCAATAATTCTTCCAAAAGATAACCAAAAATTTGCGGATTTGTATCATCAATTTGAGTTTCTAATACTACTATTTCTTCTAAATTCTCACTATGTTTACTTTCTCCTATCCATAACTGTAAAATGTTCGGTATTTCTAAATCTTGACTACCAGCACCCCTTCCTATTTTGATTAATGACATTTGCGGGGGTTGTCCAAATTTTTTTACTAATGTAGTTACGATCGCTGCTCCTGTGGGGGTAACTAATTCTTTATCGATACCATTACTATAAAGGGGAGTTTGCCTAGTCTGGAGTAATTCTAACACGGCAGGAACGGGTACTGATAATTTGCCGTGAGCGGCTTTAATTGTACCTCCTCCTGTGGGTAAAGGGGAACAATATAACTTTTGGATATTAAGATATTCTAAACCTAAACAAGTACCGACAATGTCCACAAGAGCATCAGTAGCTCCCACTTCATGAAAATGAACTTTTTGATGTGAAATGCCGTGAACCTTACCTTCTGCTTCAGCTAAATGTCGGAAAATAGCTAAACTATTGGTAGTAGCAATGGCGGATAAATTAGCCGAGATAATTAAATTTTCAATATCTGCTAAATGACGATGGTGATGGTGATGGTGATGATGGATTAAGTCAACATGAATTTTAACCGCACTTTGCCCTTGTCTTAAGACTTTTTCTTCTTTTAATTGATATTCTGAAGATAAATTTAAACCTTTTAAACCATTTTCAATATATTCTAAAGGCACACCAGCCGAGACTAATGCACCTAAAAACATATCCCCAGCTATACCTGTCGGACATTGTAAATAAGCTATTCTTTCCATTTACGGTACAATCATCAATGAACAATTAATAATTATAAGGGCAAGGGGCAAAGGTAAATTCTCAATGATTATCAACTATCAACTATTAACTATCAACTATTAACTATCAACTATCAACTATTAACTATTAATTATTAACTATGGCTATATTATACGAATTAAATCCCGATAATCCCCAATCTCGTGATATTGAAAAAATTACTCAAGCCTTAAAAAAAGGAGCGATTATGCTTTATCCTACGGATACAGTTTACGCTATCGGTTGTGATATGAATGTAAAATCAGCAGTAGAAAAAGTTAGGGCTTTAAAACGATTATCTAATGATAAACCATTGACTTTTCTTTGCTCTTCTTTATCTCATATTTCTGAATATGCCGTTGTTAGTGATGAGGCTTATCGTATCATGAAACGGTTGATTCCAGGCCCTTATACTTTCCTTTTACCTACAACAAAATTAGTGCCAAAATTGGTAATGTCTCCTAAACGTAAAACTACGGGAATTCGAGTGCCTGATCACAATGTGTGTCAAGTTTTGTTACAATCCCTTGATAATCCTATTATTTCTACTTCCGCTCATATTATAGATGAGTATGGTGATTTTCCTTCTGAAAATTGGGAAAAATTCCGTTTATTTGATGAGTTTGATAAACAAGTTGATATTATTATTGATGATAAAACTAATCCGGGTTTTGATGTTTCTACTATTCTCGATTTTTCTAATAGTAAGCCCTCTGTAGTTCGGAAAGGATTAGGATGGGAAGAAGTGGAAAACTGGCTTAATTTTGAGTAAAATAATTATAATCACATTTTAGCTCAAACTAATTTTATTTTTAAAAGTTAGAAAAATTTTCCCTAAATAAAGATTTTTTCAAATGCCAAAACAAATTAAAAAAGCTAATTTTCCTACCAAAATTTGTCCAGTTTGTGGGTTATCTTTTACTTGGCGTAAAAAATGGGCTAAATGTTGGGAGGAGGTTAAATATTGTTCGGAAAAATGTAGGAAAAATAAATAAATAAGGTTTACTAAAAAAGTAGTTTTTATGAGATTAAATTGAGAAATCTTTGAATCACAAAAGCGTTAACAATATCAATAAAAAATGCACCCACTAAAGGCACAATTAGAAAGGCTTGAGGTGATGCACCAAATTTTTCTGTTACGGCTGTCATATTTGCGATCGCTGTTGGTGTTGCACCTAATGCTAAACCTAGATAACCTGCAGAAATTACAGCGGCATTATAGTCTTTACCCATAACGGGAAAAATGATAAATATAGTATAAGTAACCACTACTAGAAATTGCATGATAAGAATAATTGCGATAGGGATACCTATTTCTGCTAATGTCCATAGTTGTAAACTCATCAATGACATTGACAAGAATAAACCCAAACTGACATCAGAAATTAACGCTAAAGAAGGAGTATTTGATGGCCAAGAAATGGTTTTAAAAATTAAAGGTATGGTATTAGTGAGGATAATTCCAGCTAATAAACAAGTTACAAAATCAGGCAACTTTAAACCTATTAAAGCAACAAGATAATTGATTTGAAGTCCTAAACCGATAGTAATTCCCAGTATTAATAAACTATAGAGCATTGTATTATAATCAATTCTGACATTTTTCTGATCATGTTTAATTCCGATAGTCAGATTTTCTTTTGAGTCATTAACTTTTAATCGATTTCTGTTTATTAACAATCGAGCGACAGGACCGCCAATAATGCCCCCTAAAACTAAACCAAATGTAGCACTAGCAATACCAATTTCTAAGGCATTGTCAATGCTATAGGTATCTCTAAGGATAGCAGACCATGCGATGGCTGTACCATGGCCACCACTAAGGGAAATAGAGCCTGAAATCAAGCCAATAGGTTTATCTAACCCCAGAATAGAGGCAACCGCTACTCCTGTTAAATTTTGTAAAAATAAATAGCATACAGCCATAGCTAAGAGAATTAATAAAGGTTTTCCTCCTTGTAAGAGAGTTTTTAGTTTAGAAGAAAGTCCAATGGTGGTAAAAAAGATGATTAGTAAAGCATCACGAATATTAAGACTAAAATCTACTTGAAGGTGAAAAATACTATATAAAATACCAAAAAATAAGGAAGCTAAAACGCCTCCTGAAACAGCGTCGGGAATATTAAAATTTTGTAAAAAATTAATTTGTTTTGTGAGATATTTTCCGAAATATAAGACTAAAATAGCCACAATTATGGTTTGTCTTACATCTAATTGAATAATGTTCATCACTTTGATTTTTTTGTGCTTTACATAAAGAAAGTCTTATTTCACTCTTTTATTAATACCATATATCTTCAATCCTCAAAGAAAAATAAAAGGGCTAAAGCCCTTAATTACAGAATATTTAATTTATGTTTTTAATAAAAGTTAAAAAGTAAAAGAAGTACGCAAAGCACCTACATATAAAGAATCTCGGTTATTTGCAGGGTTAATACCTACCCAAAAAGCAGGAGTTATGGAGATATTATCTGTTAACCTAAACATATAAAATGTTTCCACAAGAAAGGGTGTATCTTTAGTGGCTACAATATCTGTAGAAACGTTATTTTTATTGGTTAAAGTACCAGCATAGGGAGGACTTCCAACGCTTACAGCGCCTAAATTACCTTCTTTGAATAAGTCAGGAAAAGCTAAACTTACTTTCCAATTCCAAATGTCGGCATAATCTCCACTTCTTAAACCACCTTCGGCTTTAGAATAGGTGTACATTCCCCAGCCCGAAATGTTAAAACGAGGGCTAATTTGCCATGACCCAATTACGGCATAATGATCAGAAGATGCAGCGTTACCATCAAAAGGATCATCTGTATTAGCTACCCCCGTATAACCTAAAAGGGAAAAATCTTGTAAATCCCCAGCACCGCTATAATCTCTAGCATAGGCGAAGGCGATACCAGTATTACCATCAAATTTGTAAGTTAATTGCGCCGCAATGTTATATTTACCGTTAAATAAGCCGTTTCCGCTTTCAGGATTACTACCGTTAAGGGCAGAATAAAGAAGCCCAATATTTAGCTTATCGGTGATGTCATAATAAGCACCCACTCCCGGACCTTCATAGTCGTTCATAAGGTAAATCGGTGCTAAACTAGGAAAAAATGCTACTGATCCTGTAGCAAAATCTGAGGTATAAGGTGAAAGAGGATCTGAAATGTCATCGAGAGTAATTTTTATTCCCGCTAACCAAAATTTCAAGCGATCGCCCACAGGAAAGCTATACTGTACTTTATTTAAAGCGGTGTTATTCTCTCCTCCAGCACTAAAGTTGAAATCAGTTAAATTACTCCCCCCTCGGGCAAAGTAAAAATTACCCATTTGTAACCTAACTTTTAACAAATCTTCCCCGGTAAAACTGGTGTTTAAATCAAGACGAGTACGATAATTAGCGGTAATTTGTCCATCATTGATAGGTGTATTTTTAGGTACTCCAAGAGCAGCAGTTTCATTGCCCCCAACTCCTGAAAAAACAATGATATTTTCTCCCCTTAAAGTGGTGGTAGTAGAAAAATTATTATCTTCTAAAAAGGTAATTCTACCTTCTAAATTATTGATTCTAGTGTTAAGAGTAGCTAATTCTACTTCATATTCTTTAGCTAACGCCTTTAATTTCTCTAAGTCTTCTTTAATAACCGTTGTGCCTTCTTGTATTAACCTTTCCATGGAGTTTAAACAAGCATTCAAACCTGCTGCAAATTCATAACGACTTAAAGCACGATTACCCCTAAAAGTTCTGTCAGGATAACCTACAATACAACCATAACGCTCTACGAGACTTCTAAGGGCTTCAAATGCCCAATCCGTAGGGGAGACATCTCGCAGTTGTGAAACGCTATTAATCTGACTCATGGAATTACTATCAGAGTCATAAGCCATAGTTTGAGAATCAACAACGGATTGTGCTTTAACGATATTGCTATGGTAAAAATCTCCTAAACCCAAGATAACAGACAAAGATAAGAGATAATTAAGTTTTTTAGTCATTTTTTACTCCTCAATTAAATAATTTAAACTTTTATAGTTTCTTTGCACTTTTTAATATTTGTTAGTAACGTTTTACTTTGTGTTACCTAACCTATATGGCTTAACCATTTTGCAAAGCACCTTTACGCTTCGCTTGTCCTACAGGGTCCATCTTTTTCTCTAGCCACTTAAATCCAAAGGATGATAAGGTAGTTAAAACCAGATAAACTAACGCTACGGCAATATAAACTTGAAAGGCTTGAAATGTACTCGCTACGATTAATTGCCCTTGTCGGAATAACTCAGCAAAACCAATTACGGCAACTAAACTGGTGTCTTTAATAAGGGTAATAAACTCATTACCTAAAGGAGGTAAAATTCGGCGAAAGGCTTGGGGCATAATTACTTCTTTTAAGGTTTGTAATCTATTCATTCCCAATGCTTCACAGGCTTCCCATTGACCTTTATCTATGGATTGAATACCCCCCCTAATAATTTCCGCAAGATAGGCAGCAACGTTTAAACTTAGGGCGATAACCGCCGCAGGAAGACGTTGTAAACTCCACTGTAAACCCATGCCTTGAAAGAAAGCTGGTAAGCCAAAATAAATAATAAATAATTGTACTAACATAGGAGTACCTCGGAAAAATTCCACATAAACCCGCAAAATATTTTTCAGGAGTTTGTTATCAGAAATTAAGCCAAAAGCCACAAATGAGCCACCAATTAAGCCAAAAAAGATGGATAATGCCGTTAAAGTAAGGGTGACTACAGCACCTTGAGGTAATCTTTGGATTAGTAAAGTTAAGACGGATTGACTACCACTACTACTCAAAGGATTTGTGGTAAAATCTGAAGATGTAGTACCGATTAAAGAGGGTGCGATCAAAGGTAATACTAAAGGCTCACCAGCGAACCATTTTTGATAAATTTCTCTATAAGTGCCGTTGCGTAAAATTTGAAATAAGCCATAGTTAAGTAACATCACTTTCTCGGAATTTATGGGTAAAGCTATGCCATAAAATTCTTCGGTGACTAATTCCCCGACTACTTTTACTCCTCTTAATCCTGCTTCTTTTATAGCGAATAATGTTACAGGGCCATCATTTACTACTGCATCAACCTTGCCGTTGACTAACTCTTGTAAAGCTAACACCGCCGAATCAAAAGCGATTATTTGAGCGTTGGGGATTTTTTGTGCTTCCATAGCTCCCGTTGTGCCTATTTGTACGGCAATTTTTCGCCCTGTTAAATCGTCAAAACTTTTAATTGTCTCGTTATTTTCTTGAACAGCAATAGCTAAACCTGCTTTAAAATAAGGACTTGAAAAGGCTACGGATTGTCCTCTTTCTGCTGTGATGGTAATGCCACTAACCGCCGCATCAATAGTATTTGATTGTAATGCTGGAATAAGACCATCAAAGGGCAATGATTCAAACTCTACTGCTAAGTTAACTTCATTACCGATGGCTTTCATTAAATCAATGTCAAAACCTTGTAAACCACTACCATCTTCTGAAGGCATTTCAAAGGGAGGAAAAGTTGGTTCTGTACCTACTTTGAAAGCAATTAACTGACTTTTAGCAGGTTCTACCGTGAAAGGGTTAAAAGTCATGAAAATTATGGAGATACAGGCTAATAATCCCAAGGCAATGGGCTTAATCCATCCATGGCGAAAGTGTTTGATCATTACTACCAATAATATTTGCTTAAGAATAATCGTGACTTTAACTATGGCTTGAAAAATTAAGATAGTTTGTTATCTAAAACACATTTTGTCAGATTAAAATTGGTTATCTTACGAATACTTTATTGATATTAAAATTATCTATATATAATCAAAAAATATATAATTATGTCTTTATCCGATCCAGTAATTATTAGTGATAATTTACATAAAAGTTTTGGCAATTTAGAAGTATTAAAAGGGGTAAATGTTGCTTTATATAAAGGTGATGTTGTCTCCATAATCGGCCCTTCTGGTTGTGGTAAAACGACTTTTATTCGTTGTTTAAATCGTCTTGAAACTGTTACATCAGGAACTTTAGAAGTTATGGGCGTTGATATGTCTGCTCATAAAATTAGCGAAATTTCTTTGCGAGAATTAAGAAGTAAAGTAAGTATGGTTTTTCAACATTTTAATTTATTTCCTCATTTAACGGTTTTACAAAATTTGATGTTAGCACCACAAAAAGTGTTAAAAAAATCTACCCATGAAGCCAAGGAAAAAGCCTTACATTATTTAGAAAAAGTTGGTTTATCTACGAAACCTGATTCTTATCCTGAGCAACTTTCAGGAGGACAAAAACAGAGGGTAGCCATCGCCCGTAGTTTATGTATGCAACCTGATATAATTTTATTTGATGAGCCTACTAGCGCCTTAGATCCAGAATTAGTAGGAGAAGTACTTTCAACCATGAAACAATTAGCAGAAGAAGGTATGACAATGGTTGTAGTTACCCATGAAATGCAGTTTGCAAGAGAGGTTTCTAACAAAGTTTTATTTTTTAATGAGGGAATTATCGAGGAAATGGGTAAACCTGAAGATTTATTTTCCGCTCCAAAAAGTGAGCGATTAAAGACTTTTTTAAAACGTACTAATTCTGGGGTTTATACAGCATAAATTTATTTTATCTTCTTGTCACTTTTAATAAAGGTTTGATAAATTTTCGTGTTTTCTCCTCTGAAAAAATAATTATAAAAAATATCTCGAAATACTTGACAAAGTTAATCTTTTCTGGTTATAATAGAGTTAACAAACAAAGCTACCTTTTCTTGACCCGTTGCGGTCGGGGAGGGGTGGCTTGTGTCTATTTTTATTCAGTTTTGGTTATGGTAATTACGAGATAATGCTGTTTAATGAATAGATAAATTCTGCTAACTCAGGTAATAGTAGTTAAAATTGATAATTTCTTATTTTAAACTGATTTTATTTTTAATTTTTGGAGATGTCTAATAGATAAAATAGATAATGAATTATTTAGCGAAAAGAATCTTAATTTCTCTGCCAACTTTACTGACTATTAGTGTGGTAATTTTTCTTATCTTAGCATTAGCACCGGGTGATCCTCTAAGTGAATTTGCTTCTAATCCAAATATTACTCAGGAAGTTAGAGAAAATCTTAGACAATCTTTGGGGTTAGATAAGCCTATTTATATTCGTTATTTTAAATGGCTTTTTGCTTTTTTACAAGGAAATTTAGGTTATTCTTTTAGTAGTAGAAGTCCAGTTTTTGATTTAATTTTACAACGTCTTCCTAATACTTTAATGATTGTGGGTGTTGCTTATTTTCTTAGTGTTTTAATGGCTATTCCTTTGGGTTTAATTTCTGCTATTAAACGTTATTCTTTTCTTGATAATATCATTACAATAATCTCTTTTTTTGGCTATTCTATTCCTCCTTTTTTTAGTGGTTTATTATTAATCATTATTTTTAGTGTACAACTTAAATGGCTACCTTTTATTTATGATAGTAATTTAGAAATAATTAATTTTGCCACTTTTTTCGCACAAATTAAACAGTCTATTATGCCGATTATGGTTTTAAGTTTATATCAAACAGCCATTTTAATGCGATTTATGCGCTCATCGGTAACGGAAGAATTGAGTCATGATTATGTGCGCACAGCTTATAGTAAAGGTTTAAATAGCTATCAGGTGTTGGTTAATCATATTTTTCGCAATGCTTTAATTCCTGTGATTACTTTAATCGCTTTAGATATTCCTAGTATATTCACTGGCGCGCTTGTTACTGAACAAATTTTTCGCATCCCCGGTATTGGCGCTTTATTGATTGATTCTATTTATCGTAGTGATACTCCTGTAATTATGGCGATCGCAATGATTTATGGTATTTTAATAGTTATATTCAATCTTATAGCAGATTTGACCTATTCATGGCTTGATCCTCGAGTAAAATTACATTAAGATTTGATAGATAATTCTGACTAAAATATGTCGTTATTAACTTAAATGAAGAAAATGTTAATTTTAACTTCAATTTTAGATATTAGATAATTAAAAATGTTAAAGTAAACATAAAAATTATAGGGAAAGTAACAAGGGTGAAGTCAAATTTTCAAAATAAAATAATCAATATAAATGACTCAGGTTTAGGGTGTTTATTAACTTTAGTAATTGTTAGTTTACTATTAGGAGCAATAGGATTACAATGGATTGTTAAAGGATTTTTTATCTTCATTGCCTTATTATTTATTACTCCCATTGTTGCTATTTGGGGATTTCGCTGGTGGCTAAAAAGAAATTTAGTGGAAGATAATTGTCCTGTATGTAATTATAGTTTTAAAGGGTTTAATAAAACTGATTGTAGTTGCCCAAATTGTGGAGAAGTTTTAAAGGTAGAATCTGGTAAATTTGTAAGAAGTGTTCCTGATGGTACTATTGAAGTTAAAGCTGTAGAAATATCTAATAATAATTAGGGGTTATCTCAGAGTTTCAGTGGAATAGGGAGTTAGGAGAAATATTTATAAATAAAACTCTCTATCTTAGTATAAATAGTAATTACCAAAAAAATTTTATTAGACATCTTCACAAAAGAAAAATTAAATCAGTTTTAATACTAAATCATTTAATAAATCTAGTTTATTGTCATTTTAATCCTTTCAAAATAATTATGGGAGAAGTCTAGTAAGAAAATGGTATCAAAAGTGCTGAGTTTTTGAATAAAAATCCTCGAAACTGCACACTTTTTAGTTGATATATTATACCTTAACCTTTGATTTTTATAACTTTCTGATTCCCTGTGCCGACTCTAATTAGCAATAAATAAAATATTAAAATTATCTATGGTTAATTAATCTAGTTGATGTTGAATAAAAAGAATATGAGAAGCGCTTTGTTTTGCATCTTTTTTATTTTTACCATAACCTTTAGAAATAATAGTTTTTTGTTGATAAATTAGACTAATTTTGCAAGTAAAAAATCCATCAATATTATCAAAGTTATATTCAGGATAATTTAATTGATTTGATTGACAAAAATGATATAATTTGGACACCCAGTCTGACTCATCTTTTTCTTTAATGTTAACTGTTTCTATGGAATTAATAGTATTTATCAAATTTTCTGCTGAAGTAGTTTCTTCTAATATATTTATTTCATCATCATAGACAAATAAATCTGGTTGATTTGTTAATTCATCCCGAAGATAAGATTCAATATAAGCTAAGGAAGATTTTTGTTTTGCTTTAATTTTTTTTGTGTCAAATTGAGGTTGCTGATGAGTTAAATTATCAACATAACAATAAGCGATATATTTTTTAGTTATGGAATGATAATCTATTTTATATTCTACTATACAACCAGTTAATTGAGAATGAATTAAAAGTACTGAAACACCGTTTAAGTTAGGATAATTTAAAAACTTATTGACTTTTCCTTGAAACCAAATTTTATATAAATCTTTGGGTAATAAATTATTGATTCTGGCTTCAATTTTTTGAAAAATTATCTCATCAAAATGAGTTTTTATACAATAATCTAAAATTTTAGAAAAATCTTTATCACTTAAATTATTAAAATCGGAATTTAGTGCATTTTCTGGGGAGGAATTAGAGACAAGATTACTTAAATTTATCTGAGGAATAGGAAGAGGATTTATAGTTAATTCTTGATGAAGATAACCTTTAATTGTGGCTAAAGCTGCTTTTTGTTTTGCTTTACTTTTTTTAGTATCTTCTGCTGGGTTTAAAGTTGTTTTTCCATCAATATAACAATAAACAAAATAAATTTTTCTCACTTCGCAATATTCTGATTTATATTCAATTAAAGAATCATCCGATTGAGATTTAATGAGTAAAACGGAAACGCTATCAATATTTTCATCATCTAAAAATTCATTAATTTTACAACGAAACCAAATATAGTAAAAATCTTTAGGTTGTAATGTATTAAAGCGAGATTTTATGTAAGGAAAAATTTTTTGAATCTCATTATTATAAACAGCGTATTGAATTAAATCAGAAAACTCATCAACGGATATTTTTTCCATATCTAAACTTTCAATCTTATTAAAATTATTTTCAATTACTTCTTGCCTTTGTTTTTTTAAAAAGTTAGATTTATCTTCCTTAAATTCTTGATAAAAGTTATTAATTTTCAAACAAATATTATCTAATTCCGAGGCAGTATAAGGAGAAGATTCTTGTTTAATAATAGCCTTGACAATACGATGATTAACTAAATCGACAAAACGGCGCAAAGGGCTGGTAAAATGAATATAAGCTATTAAACATAAACCAACATGAGGCTTAACTTGAGAGTTATAAATAGCTGGTACTAAACAATGTCCCATAGTTTTCTTTACTAACTCAAAATCTGTTGTACCGACATCTTGGGTTCTATATAATGCTAAAATATTATTTTCTGCTAAAAAGTTAGCAATAGTGGTATTTGTTAAAATCATTAATTCGGCGATTAGCTGATGAGTATTAACATTTTCTTGTATTAAATTTCCATCTTCATCAACATAACCATTAGCTGTTAAAATTCCTGAATTACCTCCCCTTTTTCTACCAATTAATTGTGCAACTTGTTGCATTTTGAGTAATAATTTATGTTCAGTAATATTCTGAGGATTTTGTAAAATTTTTTCAACTTCTTGATAACTAAAAGCCTTTTTATTGGTAAAAATTGTTTCTTTAATGCGAAAAGAAATCACATTGCCACTATTATCGATGTGAAAAAAAATCGTCAAGGCTAATCTTCTTTTTTCTTCTTCCAATGAACCTAAATTAGTGCTAATATGACAAGGTAACATGGGAGGCACAGTTGTATGGTATAGAGTAACTACCCTTGACAAGGCTTCTTCATCCACTGAGGAATCTTTGGGAATAATAGTCGATACATCAGTAATACTTATTTGTAGCTCAAAATTACCATTATTCAATTCTACCAACCAAATACCATCATCTCGATCAACAGTAGTAGCGTCATCAATAGTGATACCAAATACAGGAAAACGATGAGGATAATAGTCAGCTAAATTAATAGCGTTAGCCTGTTTGATTTGTTGAGATTTGAATTTTCTTGGTGGGATTTTACCTTTCATAGCCGATGTCTGACTAACAGATTAACTCTACTGATTTTAACTTGTTAACTCATTGTAAACTGAACTTACTTTATCCGAAAATTAAATCTTAAGTTTAAAAAAAGATGATTAACAATATAATTAAACTCATTAAGTATTAAAACATTTAGGGATTATCTAATTTTAAATTAATACCCATAACTAATAATTTTTGTTGCCTTTTACCTCTTGCATGAGGATAAAGTAAACATACAATTAATTTTATCTACTTACTTAGTTATCTTTTTTCAAATATCAGCAATAATTAATTATTTAATATGAATGAAAATATATCTTCTGAAAAAGAAAAAAAATCTTTATTAATACCTATCCTTATGGGTATTTTTTGCGGAGTTTTACTAGGAGGCTTTTTACCAACATGGGGGAGAGAAATATACTTTTTAGGAGAGTTATTTATCAACAGTTTATTAATGTTAGTAATTCCTTTAGTTATGACTTCCATGATTAGCAGTATCACAGGTTTAGGAGATTTAAGATTATTAAAAGGAATCGGCTTAAAAACTATTAGTTTATATATGGTAACAACGGGAATAGCCGTAATTTTAGGCTTAATTTTAGTTAGTTTTATTCAACCGGGTATTGCTGACAATGAGAATGATAGAGTTTTATTAAGGGGAGGACAATTATTAGAAAATGTTGATTATACTATTCAAGAAAATCAATTAACTTTAACTAAAGATAGTTTAAGAAAACCTTTTGATGATCGTTATTTAGTCTTATTATTAGATCAAAATATCACAGGTGTCATCGAAAAAGAAGAAAATTTTAATAACAATCATCTTACTATAAAACAGTGGGAAAATCAAGAGGGAGAAATTACTATTCCCTTGGCAAAAGGTAAAGGATTAAAGATAGATTTAACTATCGCAAAAAAAGTTATGGGTAAGGAAAAAAAATCCATTAGTGAAACACTAAAAAACGTTATTATTAGTTTACTTCCTCGCAATTTATTTCAAGCGATGGCAAATAATGATGTCTTGCCTATAATCATATTTTCCTTAATTTTTGGGGCAATTTTAACTACTTTTAACGAAGGAGTTATACTCATTAATTTTTTTAACACTTTAAATATTACTATCCTGAAAATTGTTGATTTAATCCTCTTATTTGCACCTATAGGTATTGGTGCATTAATTGCAGGGCGTTTAGGAGAAGCTGGAGGTTTTAGTGGCTTTGCTGAGGAGTTTCTTTCTTTGGGTAAATATACAGGTACAGTAATGTTAGGTCTATTTTTGCATGGATTTGCTATTTTATTTTTGTTATTATACTTTATCACAAAAAGATCCCCTTTTGTTTTTTTCCGTAGAATGTTACCAGCCTTAACAACGGCTTTTTCTACCGCTTCAAGTTCAGCGACAATCCCTGTTACCCTTGAATGTGCCATCAAAAACAATAAAATAGAGGCAAAAATTGCTGATTTTGTCATCCCCCTAGGGGCAACCATCAACATGGATGGTACAGCACTATATGAAGCCGTTGCAGCAGTTTTTATCGCCCAAATCTACGGCATTGAGTTAACTATCGGGCAAATGATTGTCATCTTTTTAACCGCAACTTTAGCAGCCATTGGCGCGGCGGGTATTCCTGAAGCAGGATTAGTAACAATGGTAATTGTTTTAAAAGCAGTAGATATTCCCATCGAAGGAATTTCCCTTATCCTCGTCATTGATTGGTTTCTTGATCGTTGTCGTACTACCATAAATGTTTGGGGTGACGTAGTAGTGGCAGCAATGGTACAAAAAATGGAGAATAAGCAATGATTTTGGCTCTACTACAGTAGTTGTGATAATTTAGTAATAAATAATGAATAAAACTTTTGATATTCAAGGTGTTAGGTATCAGTAACAAATAATTATTGCTTAAACTATTTATCTATAAAAATTAGAAAATTATCCCTAATTGTATTGTTTTAATTTAACAGTTTTTTTTATTTAACTTAACATTTTCATCACAATATATAATATTTCTTCCTCAAAGTAAAAGAGCTGTAATTTTTAATATATGATTAATTGATTAATCAACTCATTAATATCTTTAACAGGATGAATAATAATGCCTAATTTTTGTTCGATTTCAACTACAGTAATGTCATCTAAAAATTTTTCTTCATCATGTTTTAACATCACCGAAGGAAGTAAAATATTTGTAGCTAAATCTTGACGATTTGATAAATGATAAAGTAAATCTTCCCCTGTTAATAAACCAGTTACGGTGATTTCTTGCCCCCAATATTGACTATTTAAAGCGACTAAATTAACCTCTAAATTATTAACTTGATTCAGTCGATTAACTAAAGATTGAAAAGCAGTTTCTACAGCGTTACCTACAATCCATGTAAATTTTTTTGGAGATGAAATTTCTAAAGGTAATTTATCATCAGCGATGGCGTGAAATTCTTTGATAAATTGACGAATTGAGCCAACACCGTTACCAATTTGAGGATAATCTTCATAGTGGGATTCTGGTGGTAATTCTGACTGTGCGATTAAAAACCATTCATCCGCTAACCATGCAAAAGTTGAGCCTGATTTTTCTCTAAATTTTATCTGTAATTGTTGTACTTGAGCAATAACTTCTAAGGCTTTTTCTCTGGTGACGGGAATTAATTCATCTTTGTCAGGACGAAATTTCGTTAATCCTACAGGTACAACGGCAGCGCTAATAACCGCAGGAATATCGCCGTGATGAAAAGAGAATAAATCTAGTAAAGTTTTTTCAAGGTGTTTCCCATCATTTATATTAGGGCATACAACCACTTGACTATGAATTTGTAAACGTTTTTCTTGAAACCATGCTAACTGTTTTTTTATTTCTCCTCCACGATGATTTTTAAGTAAATGACTTCTAATTTCTGGCTCGGTAGTATGAACGGATACATAAAGAGGTGATAACCGCATTTGTTCAATTCTAGTCCATTCTTTAGGGGTTAAATTTGTTAAAGTTAAATAACTACCATAGAGAAAACTAAGGCGATAATCATCATCTTTGAGGTAAAGTGTATCTCTTTTGCCTCTAGGCTGTTGATCAATAAAACAAAAAGGACAGTTATTATTACACTGAATTAAACCATCAAAAAGTGCTGTTTCAAACTCTAAACCTAAGTCTTCATCATAGTCTTTTTCTATTTCTAAAAGATGTTTTTTTCCCCATTTATCAACTATTTCTAATTCCAAAAATTCATCAGCACATAAAAATTGATAATCAATTAAATCTCTAGGTATAATTCCATTAATAGTAACGATAGAATCTCCTATTTCAAAACCCATTTCGGCGGCGATGGAATCAGGAATAATTCGACTAATACGAGCAGGTTTCATGATAAATTGAAGTTATGATCTTACCTAATTTATTGTAACGAAAATTAACAATGAAGACATAAAAGGAAGAAAACAATTAATATAAATGTTGTCAGCCCAAAGCAAAATATTTTACATTGAAGGTTTCAGGTTTCAGGTGTTAGTAATAAACTTCTCTACTATCTCCCTATTCCACTGAAACTATGAGGCAACTGCTAATGATTAACCAATAACAAATTAATACCTTTTTGGGCTACTTGAGAATAGGTTAATTTACCGCTAAAAATTTTTGTCATGGTATTTGCACAAGAAGGATGTTTTTCGATTATTCCATAACTAAATCGAGGAAAATGATAGAATATCTGTGATAATTTTTGTGCCCATATCATTTCTTTTCCCCATTCTTGAGTCATAATTTCGCTATATTTTACCAAAGCATTAATATCTCCTCCCAAACTATGATGGATAGCTTCGGAGGCTTTTAAACCACTAAAAATTGAGGGGCGAATACCCTCGGCTGTAAAAGGATCAACTACACAAGCCGCTTCCCCAGCTAAAATGGCGTTATCAGTATGTAATTTTTGATTGCCATTCCATAATGCGATGGGGTGTCCATGTTCTGTGGCATCATCGAGGTTAAGATGGAATAAACTAGCATAATGTGCGATAATTTGATGATAATTTTGTGGTTTACGTTGGTTAGTAAAAACTCCTGCACCCATAGAAAAACCGTCAGCTTTGGGAAAATTCCAAGCATAGCCATGTTTTACTAAGCCAAACTCAAAATAAGTATCTACATTGTTTTGATGATGATAGGGAATTTCAATTTCTAGCGCCCCTGCCACTAATTTTTTTTGTTTTTTGAAACCTAATAATTTCACCATCGAACCTTTTGCACCATCGGCGGCAATTAAATAACGCCCAGAAAATTCTTCCTTAGGAGTTTTGACTATCCATTTATCACTTTTAAATTCTAGTTGTGTAACTTCTGTCTTGTCTTGTAAAATCGCTCCTTGTTTTACGGCTTGTTGCACTAAATAAAAGTCAAAAATATCCCGTCTTACCATCCAAATAGGATAATCTTGGGTATTGACGGCAATGGCTTGTTGATGTTGCCATGTGCAATAAACCCTATCAGTTTTTAAAGAGATAGCTGGAGTAAAATCAAAATCAAACCACTGTTGAATAATAGAAGAAACTCCTCCCCCACAGGGTTTATAACGAGGTAAATCTGCTTTATCTAAAATTAAAACAGAATGCCCCTTTTTTGCTAAATGATAAGCGGCAGTGCCACCAGCAGGACCCGCTCCAACGATAATACAATCATACATATTTAGTTGATAGATAATTGCTAATTATTAATACGAAGAATTTAAAGAGTTAAAGAATGGACATCATTTTCAATTAATTTTGCCAAATCCTGTAAGAATCCTGCTGCGTCTGCACCGTAAATAATACGATGGTCACAAGTTATATTTACAGTCATTTGATTTTTGACACCAAATAAACCATGACCATTAGCGACAACCGTAGGACGAACTCCTCCAATAGCTAAAATAGAGCCCTGCCCAGGAGGTAAAATAGCGGTAAAATCATTGACTCCAAACATTCCTAAGTTAGATAAAGTAAACGTACCAGTACTGTACTCATCAGGCTGTAATTGTTTTGCTCTCGCACGGTTGACTAAATCTTGCCAATTACGCGCTAAAGAATAAATATCAATTTTATCAGCATTTTTGATCACAGGGGTAATTAAACCGCCATCAGGCATGGCTACGGCTACAGCAATATTAATTCCTTCGTTATATTTAATTCCTCCTTCGGTGAAACTACTATAAACAACGGGATGTTTTTGTAAGGTGACAGCTACGGCTTTAGCAAGTAAGGCAGTCATGGTGACACCTTTTGATTTAATCTTGCGGTAAAGGTTATCTAAGGCATCGGTAGTAATAGTATAACTTACTTGAAATGTGGGAACAGTTAAACTAGCCATCATGTTACGAATAACGGCTTGTTGTAAGGTATTAAAAGGTACTGTTTCTCCTGCTAAGTTATTAACAGGTATGGATGGTGCTGGAGTGGTAGAAACTACTTTTGTTATTACGGGAATGGGTGCTACTTTAGGAGGTTTTCCTGCGGTTTTTTCCACATCTTCAGCGATAATACGCCCGTTTGGTCCTGTACCTGTAATATTACTTAAATCAACTTTTAATTCTTTGGCTAATTTTTTCGCCCGAGGAGAGACTACTATTCTACTGCTAGTTTTTGGCGTGGGTATTTCCGTAGGAGTGGAAACAGTAACTGGTGCTACTTCAGGTTTAAAGTTTTCTTTTTGTGGTGTCGGTGTCGATGTAGATACTTGACTTTGATTTGCTTTTTTGATAGCGGCTTCTATTTCTGCTTCTGTTTCAGCAATGTATGCGATCGCATTACCAACGGGGGCTTCTTCTCCTGCTTGAACTAAAATAGTGGCTAAATAACCAGAATAAAAGGATTCTACATCCATGTCGGCTTTGTCTGACTCGACGACAACAACGGTTTCTCCTTTTTCAATTTTATCACCTGGTGCTTTTTCCCATGAAACGATCTTCCCTTGTGTCATAGTTGAACTTAGGGCGGGCATAAAAATATCGTAGATCATTTAGTTTACAATTTATTTTATTTACTTCTCAAATCATCAATTATACCTGAATAGTTCACAGTTAATAGTTGATAGTTGATTTATTCTCGACTAAAATTGATCTAGTAATCTTCTTTTTTTGATAATATTAATTATGCCTCCACGTTGGCCTCGTGAACCAGATCGTAAAAATGACCCAGAATATCGTAGATTAGATGATCGTATGAATTTCGCTGTTCATGTAGCGTTATTTCTTGCTTGTAATTCTGGAGTGTGGTTTTTCCATAATTTTAATCATCCCGATTGGTTTTGGGTAAATCAATTTAGCTTTATTTGGGGTGGAATTTTATTACTTCACTTAATCTATATTTCCGCCATCGCTGATTATTCTCGTTAAAAAAAGTTAAGGTAATATCAACTCATAAGCCTTAAGAGTTTCTTGGGCTACTCTTTCCCAAGAATATAATTTTGCCCGATTTTTGCCTCTGGTAATCAAATCTTTTTGCAAATCAGGTTGACTAATTACTTCATAAATAGTTGTGGCTATGGACTCATAATCATCAGGATTGATATACATAGCTGCATTTTGAGCTACTTCTGGTAAACAAGACGTATTAGAAGTAATTACGGGTGTACCTAAAGTCATCGCTTCTAAAATGGGTAATCCGAAACCTTCATAAAGAGAAGGATAAACAAAAGCATCCGCTAAACTATAAAAAACGGCTACGGTTTCATCAGATAAATAACCTAAATAATGTATTTCTTCTCGAAAATTAGAGTTCTCTATTTCAGCAAAAATTTTCTCATATTCCCACCCTTTTTGACCAATTAAAATCAAATGATGATTAACGGTATATTTTTCTTTAATAAGATTAAAGGCTTTCACTAAATTAATGATATTTTTTCTTGGCTCAATGGTACTAACAAATAAAATAAATGGTTGCTGAAAATCATAATCAACTTTACTTTTAATTTTCTCAATATTTTTGTCTTTTAAATAGTTGATATTATATCTACTTGCCTCGGAAGTAACCGCTATTTGATCACTTTTAACCCCAAAATAATCCATAATATCTTGTTTGGTATTTTCAGAAAACGTAATTACTAAATCAGTCCACTGTAAACATTTTTTAATTCTTTTAGTATAAGTCTTAACTATTTGATTACTATAAAAAGGAAATTTTAAGAAAGTTAAATCATGAATTGTCATTACTTTTTTACCATAAGGAAAAGGGAAAACATAATGATCTGTACCATGAATTATATCTAAATTTTGCCAAAAAGCATCATTTTTATTAATAAATAAACCTGCTGATTTCCCCAATAAATTACTAATGGTAACGGGTAAAGGTAAAAATTTTAAAGGAGAAATATCTTGTAAAATATCGGGAAGATTATGATTATTAGTTAACCAATGTTTGAAAGAAGGTTGACGGTATATTTCAAAAGAAAAAGAAGTCTGATTTTCTTGCTCTTTTAATCCTTTAATTAAGTTATAAGTATAAAAGCCAACTCCACTAGGATAATCTCGAATCGAACTACAATCAAGTAAGACTTTCACCATGACACAGAATCAAAAACAGTAAACCATAACCTGAGTATATAGGAGACAGGAGAGAAGAATAAGAAAAATTGATTTAAAATAGTCAGAATATATGAGTTAATCTGTTTTTTGATAAAGTAAAATATAATTAATTACATTGTGGTTTAAAAATAAAAATACTTTTTTAAAAAAAGTTTGTCAACTTTGATACTTTTTTGTTATATTAAAAGGGTAAGGATAAATCGTTCATCTGTAAAAGCAGACGGAAGTAAGAAGCATCATTCTGAAGGAACGCGCCTCAAATCTAAAAACATTACAAATTAGAGGAGGCGGTATTATGAACGCTCAACAAGAAGACAAAAAAACTACTTGTATTGGTTCAATTAGTCAACAAGCTCGTTTATTAGCTGTTGGTAGTCGCCAACGGAAACAAAATCGTCAAGCTAGTATGTTAGAAAGAGCTTCTGAGCAAGTTGGAATCTAATAGTAATTATATTAAATATGATTATTTTTAGTTAGTTTAAAACAGAAAAATTCTAACTATAAATATCTACAAATAAAACAAATAAATCAGGAGTAAAAAGATGATTAATACACAAAATATTGAAAGTGCAAGACAAGCTCACAGAACAACAGTACTTAAAACTTTGGAGCATCGTTTAGAAGTAGCTAAATCTAAAGGGCAAAATACTTTAATAGCTCAATTAGAAGCGGAAAAAAGCTATTATTCTAAATAATTTTTGTTAATTAGTTATTTTAACTTATTTAACTAACTTATCAAAAAGTCTAAAGTAATTTAATAATCCTTCCATACGTCAGATTTTTTCTGGCGTTTTTTGTGGTTAATTAAGGGCAAAATTATCACTGTTTTGTAAAGCGGAAATAATGGCTTCATTAGCAGAAGGAAACTCAAATTGATGTAATTGTGATATTGATACCCACAGAATTTCAGCACATTCTAAAGGTTGAGGTTTTCCTGTGATAATATGGCAAAAATAAACAGATAGAGTTACGATAAATTCACTATAAGAGTGAGTAATATCAATTAAATGATTATCTACCTCAATTATCACTCCTAATTCTTCCTTAATTTCTCTTTTGATGCAGTCTTGAGTTGTTTCTCCTACTTCTATTTTCCCTCCGGGAAATTCCCATAAATTCGCCATTAAACCAGTAGGTAATCGTTTATCAATTAATACCTCTTTTTTCTGGTTAATAATTACTGCAACACCTATTTTTTTATGGGGAAGATTAATCATAATTTTTATTCTTTCCTAGAAGTTTATTTATCAGTTTTAAAGCCTTATTTTTTTGAGTTTTTAATATTAAACTTAGATTAATTTGAGTTAAAAATTTTAGAGAAAGAATATCAAAAAAGTCCCCTATTAGGGGATTTCAGGAAAGATTTTATTTGACAAATAAAGGCATAATTTCGGCGGCGGTGAATAAACCGTTAAGATTACGCTCATGTAGTTTAATTCCTGCTTTAAGATAACCAAAGGCAGTGCCACAAACGTTAGCAGCCATACTGGTTTCATCTCCTAAAGTAAAAGTATGAGTAGAAATTTTACCTTCAAAAGTTCGCCCTGTTACCTTTACATTTGTACTAATAGGTTTTTTAGGATTACGAGTATCCACCACGCCTCCCACCGTCACTTGATGGCGATCGCAAATACCAGCTAATTCAAGCATAATATCGTCAGCGTGCTCCATATTTTCGAGGGTTAGAATACCGTTAGTTTTATCTAAAAAAGCCTCTACTTGTGCATCAGTCATGGCTTTAGCCTTATCAACGTTAAATTCAGGTAAATGAGCAATATCCTCCCGAATAGTGGCACGATAAGCCTCCCAGTTGGCAATACCGACTCCAAAAGTAATTTTTACTTGATGAATTTCGGCGAAACTTTGGGCTGCAATGGCGGCGGCGGCGGTTAATAATCCGGGGGTTGCACCACAACCAGTTAAATAAGTAATACCAGCTTTGTTTAAGTCGGCTTGTAGTTTTAATAGTTGCTCAACAGCACTGGTACGTTTTAAAGCATCCACTAAAACCCCTTGCCAACGAGAAGAAATAAATTGACGAGTGACATCCGCCATAAAAGTATTAGGCAAATTAGGTAACGCTAAAAAATAACCATCAACATCGGCGTGAGAAATCAAATCAGCAATGCTATTATCACTTAAAACACCGTATTCTGGTAAATATCCACTTGATCCTTTTTCATGGTAAATAGAAATTAAAGTATCACAATCTAAACCATTACTGTTGTAAGCATAACCTTTTTGATCCGCTACAGCCACTAAACACATTTCGGACTTTGGTTGTAATATTCTAGCAGCTGCTTGTCCTAAACCACCAAAACCTAAAACACCGATTCTTATTTTATTTTTTGTCATAAAAATTCCATTTAATATAATATGTTAATATCGTTTAAAGTAACTTTAAATAAGATCATCATCGTCAATGGAATCTACATCCATTTCATCTAAATCCGTATCAAAATCATCCTCTTCTCCTTCGATGAGATCTGAAATATCATCATCTTCAGGCATAGCACTGGTGATAATTTTTTCTTCTTTTTCTTCTTTTTCTTCTCGGTAAATAATGCGATTATTTTCTTTTAACCAGTCTAAAAGAGAACCGTCTTGTTTTAAAGGTATTACAGGAGCTGGTTCATAACGTTTTTCTTGATGTAAAGCGGGATTTTTCATAATAAAGATTAAGAGTAAAATTTGAGCAGTAGGTAATTATAGCATTTGTTTAAGGGATAAATTATGATGAATTTAAAAACAGAATTATTAGAAGTCATTGCCAACAAAAATCGAGGTTTATTAGCCACAGAGATAGATAAAATTAAAATTTTGACGGCAGTGGAAAAGTTAGAAGACTGTAACCCTAATGTAAATGTCTTTGATAACTTATTATTACTCCAAGGTGATTGGCGATTGCTTTATACTACCAGTAAAAATATTTTAAGTTTAAATAATCTTCCTCTTGTGCAATTAGGGGAAATTTATCAATGTATTCGGACTGATAACACTAATATTTATAACATCGCAGAAATTAAAGGTTTACCTTTGTTAGAAGGATTAATTTGTGTAGTGGCTAGTTTTGAAATTGTTTCGACAAAAAGAGTGAATATTAAGTTTCAACGTTCTATTTTTGGATTACAAAAAATATTAAGTTATGTTTCTCCTGCCAATTTAATTAATAGGATTGAAATGGGAAAGAAATTTTTTCCTTTTGATTTTAGTTTTGGCAAAAGTAATTTTAATCAAAATAATCCACAAGGATGGTTAGAAATAACTTATTTAGACGAAAATTTGCGCATTGCTAGAGGAAATGAAGGTAATGTATTTATTTTAGAGCGTTGTTAAGAATTTTTGCCTCCTAACCCTCGATTTTGAGGGAAATTAACTTATTATTTTATAGAATGCGATTAAATAAAGTTAATTGTTAAATTAAACTCAGATTATGTATATTTTCTGTTATAAAGTGAAAGTAAAATTATCCACTAACGCCCCCGGCACTAAACAACCTCCTAAGGAGCGAGATTCATAAGTACTAACTTGAGGGATAAATTCACGAAAATCAGTTAAAGCAATTAAATTTTTGCCAAAAAATGAGTATAGTTGTTCATCAAAGCGTAAATCTTTAATGGTTGCCACTATTTCCCCTTTTTCTACCCAAAAACAACCGTAACGAGTCATACCTGTTATTTTACCTAAACTGCGATCGCTCCAATTAAGATAATGTAAATTAGAAAGATATAATCCTGTATCGATGGCTTTGACTATCTCCTTTTCCGATAATATTCCTTGGGCTATTTCTGGCGATCGCAAACCTTCAAAACTATTAGCACCATTAGATTTTAAGCCATATTCTACTGCGGTGGGACTACTTATTAAACTATTAATAAATTTACCTTCGACAATTAAAGGTAATTCATCTTGAGACATTTCCCCTAAATCATTAAAACGAGGCACATTACCACTATGGAAATTTTCCTTAAGATTGAATAAAGGTGAGAGATTTTCTCCTTGACGTAATTTTGCCAAAGCACTGTCACCTTGCTGTAAAGAAGCCTCACTAACTCCACCCCAAGAAAACATACTCAGTAAATCAGCTATAGCCGCAGGTGCTAAATAAGTGCGATAAGTGTCTGGTTTAACCTCATGAATAGGTAAATTTAACTGTAATAACTCTTGTTTATGATAATTAATTTGATGTTGATAGTTGTCTAAATCCCAATGTCGAGCAGAAAAAGTACCTTTAATAGCTTTATGATTATCATTAATTAAAGAATAATCCACAAAAAAAGAGTCCGTAGCAAACCAATGTTTTTGCCCCAAAGAATTATAATTAGCTCGAATAATTGAACCACTAGCATAATAACCAGTAAAATCGATACCTTGTAGGGGATTTAAGATAATTTCCGTAGCCGAATCTGTAGGTAATAAATTCCCTTGATAAATTTCATGGGATGAGCCTTGATTTTCTGGTAAAACAATGTAAGGATCAGGAGGAAGAATTTTAATTTCTGTTTTTAAATAAGCTAGATTTTCTAAAGCTATTTGTAAATCAATTTCTACATCTCCTGTTAAGGGAAATTCAGAGGAAAAACTGCGTTGATTAAAGATTAACTTTAAAGAAACTTCTCCATCGATAACTATTCCTGTTTGCCTTACTTTAGCGTTATTAAATCTCAGAAAGTGACTATTTTCTGCTTTTAATTGTAAAATTAAATATTCATCTTTTTCTAATTGTTCAAATAGTTTTTCACTGACTTGATTAAAGGATTTTTCCCAATTATTATTACTCTCAAAATTAGACATTTTTTAGACACAATTAAAAATTAAATTACCATCACAAGATTATCTTATCCCAACTTCAACAAAATAAATCGATAAATCTTGCTATAGCTACACCAGATGTTTTTGATGCTTTTTACTGCCCATTTTTAATTACTTTTGTGCGATGGTAATTATTCGGCGAATTTCCTCATTTTTAAAACCGATAGCCATAGCACAGATAATTGAAGGTATTATTACCACGTCATAGAGTTCGATAATTATACCTTCTATATTTAACCAATGAACAATATCTCCTCTGGTTAAGTCAATTATATATATTCCACAACGAGGACTAATATCTTTTTCTGCTAAAGTTTCATTAAAAGCAAGACTAGCAAAATTTTTATTTTTTCTGGATTTAGATAAGCCTACAATAGCGTAATTGCCACTAAAAGCTAATCCTCGTAAATATCCGGGGCAAAAAGCGATAGACTCAAACTTACCTGTCTGTAAATCAACATAACCAAATTCTCCTTTACCTGAATTATGTAACCAAAGTTTATCTTGATAAAATCGAGGAGAGTGAGGCATCGATAAACCAGTGGCAATAATTTCGTTAGTTTGAATATCTATAACACAACCACCATGGTGACGATGTTCACGCCAACCATCCACAATATCACTTTGACTAACAGCAGTAACATAACGTGCTTGTCCATCTCTAATAGCTAATCCATTAAGGTGACAACGATCTTCTGAGGCGAGTTTTGAGATAAACTTTGGTTTCCATAAAGGTATAAAACTATGGGTTGGGGATACTGTTGCTAAACAATTAAAGAGAGTATTAACAAAAACTATTTGCTCATTATCTAACACTACGATGTCATGAATATCTAAGTCTCCTGTTACATAACTCATTTGAGGGACAAAATAACCATCATAACCTTGATAATGTTCCCCTTTGCTTAAGGTATTCTCAAATCGCCACAGTTGATATAAAGTACTTATATATAAACTTGAACCTTTAGCGTATAAACCCATACAGCGATCTAAATTACGCTCAAATACCGACAGTTGTCCATTTGGTTGTAAGCCGATAAAAAATATTTTTCCTGCTTGATAAGTAGTAAAAGCCAAACTTAAATTTTGTTCATATAACCATGATGTAAATTGACGAGAGGTATTTATTTCCAACAGTGGTGATTGATTTTCTGACGATGGAGAACTGACCATATAATTAAAATATGATAAATAGTAAACAGGATTTACGGAAAAAAAAAGTTTGTTTACCCCCAAACTTGGAAGCAGTGGCGATTTTTACACGAGACTTTCAAAATCAGCAATGGAATTGACACTAATGGTTTCTAAAAGAAGTTTTTGCAGTTCTTGAATATCATTAATATTGTTAATTTTATCTATTAATTCACTAGGTATAACTTCAAAACGTTTTTGCAAAATACTGACAATATTATTTTGTAAATTCTGTTGAATACCTTTTTCCATTGCCATTTGTTCAAAAGGACTAATTAACGGCATTTTTCTTTCCTCCTCATATTTAATTATTTTTAGATTTAAACTTTGTTGCAATTCTTTTGGCAAACTCATCATTAAATCGATAAATTTAAACAGTTTGACAATTTCTAATTTACTGTAGCCTTTTTCATATAAACTTCTGATAAAAAGCCATTTCCATTGTTCTCTTTGGGTTAAATTACTGATGGTTGCTTTGGTTTTTAAATGGGCCATTATCATCATAGCAAAGGGGTTTAAATTTGCTTCTAATTCTGACCATTTTTCTTGATAATCGAGTAATTTAATGGTGGGAAAATTCAGGTTAAGTTGACATCCACCTAAATCATAGCCATAATTTGACGGGCGCCATTTTTCCTTTTCATCTCCTAGTATAGCAAGACTTATTACTGGTTTTCGATACAAGTCAAAAGCTCGATAATGGTAGATAAACATTCTTTCATTAAAGTCTATGTCATATTGACTTTGTACCTCGATATGAACTAAAATCCACACTTCTTGATTATCTTTTAGCCATACTTTAAAGAGTTTATCGACTAATCTTTTACTATCATTTGAATCGGCGGTTATTTTCTGTAATTCTTTATCTAAAGAAACTGGTTTTTTTGACCAATCAATTAAGTTATATACATCAAGAAAAAAGAAGTCAAGGAAGTAATCAAAATATTCTCCTATGGCTTCTTTCCAAGGCTCATCATAATTAGCTGTTATTTCACTCATTCATTATTTTCTCGTTTTTTAATGATAACAATACGCCCCTAAATCCCCAAATTTGGGGACTTTTTTTAATTCTCCCCCAGAATTGGGGGCAGGGGGGCAAATACGCCTCGTAATACTGCAGACTTTTTTTGCTATCTCCCAAAGTTGGTGACGGAAGGAAATACGCCCCTAAATCCCCAATACTGGGGACTTTTTTTTACTCTCCCCCAGAATTGGGGGCGGGGGGGCGATTACACCACGACAATATCGGAATTAGTCAAGGCTAAACCAGTATTTAATGTCGCAAATTGTACCGCTGCCGTGGCACCACTACCATCCACATCAAAGAATAACGCTCCGTTACTAGAATTATAAATAAATCTTTGAGCTGAAGTTGTAGCCGATGAACCAATGGTAAACTGATTAGTAGTTAATGTACCAATGGCTAAACCACCGCCAAAACCGCTACCACTAACTAAAATTGTGTCATTAATAACGTTAAAGTCAGTAATACGATCAATTTTTTCTGAGGTAGAATTAAAGCTGAAGAAATCATTACCATTACCACCAGTTAAGTTATCGTTACCATTACCGCCGATTAAGGTATCATTACCATTACCACCAGTTAAGATGTCATTACCATCGCTACCTGATAAGTTATTGTTACCAGTGTTACCCGTAATGCGGTTATTAAGAGTGTTACCTGTGCCGTTAATAGCTGTGGTGCCTGTTAAGGTAAGGTTTTCGATATTAGCACTTAAGGTGTAGGTGACGCTACTTTTAATAAAATCCGTTCCTCCATTTGCTAACTCTACCACCATATCCTCGATGTTATCCCAGTGTAGTTATCATTACCAATGCCACCGATAAGGACGTCGCTACCAATACCACCATCAAGGCTATCATTCCCAATACCACCGATAAGGATGTCGTCACCACTACCACCGATGAGAGTATCATTACCTCCGTCACCGTTGAGAATATTATCACTACTATTACCAGTAATGCGGTTATTAAGGATATTACCTGTACCGTTAATAGCTATGATGCTGGTTAAGGTGAGGTTTTCGACATTAGCACTTAAGATGTAACTAACACTACTATTGACTAAATCTGTACCCTCATTCAATAATTCGATAACTTGATCCCCCGTGTTATCCACGATGTAAGTATCATTACCGATACCACCGATGAGGTTATCAGCACCACCACCACCATTTAAGGTGTCGTTACCGCCTAATCCTTGTAAGGTATCATTTTCTGTGTTACCCGTTAAACTATCATTACCAGTCGTACCGATGAGAGAAAGACTCGTGGCACGACCGAATATTACATAACTTTGTCCTGAATTACTACCATTAGGATCTGCTTGTAATGCACCGATAATGAGGTCGTCAAAACCATCACCGTTGACATCCCCTGCACTACTTACTGAAGCCCCTGAAACGTCTATGGGGTTAATACCGTTGATGATAAAACCATTGGCACCGTTGAGAGTTGATAAATTGAGGGTAGGGGAAAAACCACCACTTTTACCAAATACTACATAACTTTGTCATGAAAGACTACCATTAGGATCTGCATTGGGTGCACCGATGATGAGGTCATCAAAACCATCACCGTTGAAATCCCCTGCATTACTTACCGAAACCCCGGACTGATCACCACTATTAATACCGTTGATGGTAAAACCGTTAGTACCGTTGAGGTTTGATAAATTGAGGGTAGGAGAAAAACCACCACTTTTACCGAATACTACATAACTTTGTCCTGAATCGGTACCATTGGGATCTCCACCATTTGCACCGATGATGAGGTCGTCAAAACCATCCCCGTTGACATCCCCTGCACTACTTACTGAACGCCCTGAATAGTTACCACTATTAATACCGTTGATGGTGAAACCGTTGACACCGTTGAGGTTTGATAAATTGAAGGTAGGAGAAAAGCCACCAGTTTTACCAAATACTACATAACTTTGTCCTGAATTACTACCATTAGGATCTGCTAAGAATGCACTGATAATGAGGTCGTCAAAACCATCACCGTTGAGATCCCCTGCACTACTTACCGAAATCCCTGAATTGTCATCTGGGTTAATACCGTTAATGGTGAAACCGTTGGTACCGTTGAGAGTTGATAAATTAAGGGTAGGGGAAAAACCACCATTTTTACCGAATACTACATAACTTTGTCCTGAATCGGTACCATTAGGATTTGCATTGGATGCACCGATAATGAGGTCGTCAAAACCATCACCATTGACATCCCCTGCACTACTTACACTCCGCCCTGAAAGGTCATCTGGGTTAATACCGTTGAGGATGAAACCGTTGGTACCGTTGAGGCTGGATAATTCAAAAACTGCTGGAAAACCCATAATTTTTTATTAGTAATTGTAATTTTTTAAAAAAGTCGTAGCATATTAATACAATTACAAAGTTAACATGATTTTTGTCAAATGGGGGACTTTTATGGCTAAGGTCACGAAAACGTAACATTTTAAGATCGCCATTTTAATCTCCCAAGTTTAGGGACTTTTTTTTAATTCTCCCTCAGAATTGGGGGCTGGGGGGCAAATACGCCCTTAGAAAACAAGATCAATTTAATTAAATAAGGAAGGTTTAAAAATTATATTTAACGTTGAAATATAAACCATCATCTTGAATGTTATTACCTCGATCAATTAAATCAATTAACGGCGGTGCATAATCGATTCTGATGTTTAAATTTTCTATGGGTTGCCAGATTAATCCTAAGCCTAAAGCCGCTATAAAACGTTGATTTGGGGAAAAATTAGGGTTTCCTTGTACATTCCAAACTGATCCCATATCGAAAAATGGAGCTACTTGAAATACAGGCAGTCTTTCTTCATTTCTAACAATAGTAATTCTATCTTCTATGGAAAAACGAAAACCGTTATCTCCTGCTCGTACATTTTGTCGATAACCTCTTACAGATTGTCCGCCACCGATTACAAACTGTTCTGAGGGCAATAAAGGATCAAAACTGAGTTGAATATCTCCTTGTACAATTAATAAGTTATCAGGATTCAATAATTGCACTCTCTGAATTTGTCCCAACCATGCTAAGAAATAACCATCGGGATCATTTCCTTGGTTAGAAGTTGTCACATCAAACAATCCGACTCCTAAACGAAATTGCGATCGCAAAGCCCATGCTCCCAAGGTTTCACGTTTAACATAATCTTGACCAAAACTGATAACATTAGTGCGAGTAATACCATCATCATTAGGACCAATACCAAAAGGAGTCGGCCCTTGAAAAGTGAAAGTTTGACCATTACGATAACTCATGCCTAAAGATAAAGCAAATTCCTCTCGAGGAGTACGAATTAAAGGTTGACGATAAGTTAACTCATAATATTGACTTTCACCACTAATATCCAACTCTTGAAAATCACCTTCTACCACAGTATTTTCTTGAATAGAAACCCTTGCTTGTAAAGTACCATTCATGGCATTAAGAGGAACAGTATAACCTAAATCAAGATTATAAGTACCAGCCCAATCTTCCAAACGAGGTTGATAAGACACCGAAAAACTATCACCCAAACCAAAAACATTACCATAACCTGCGGCTAGAGTCATTTGAGTGGCGCCGATACTAGGAGGGGAATAATTATCAATACCAACGGTGGCAAAAAAGGGATTTGCTTCAGTAACTTTGACAACTAAAATACTTTGTTTTTCGGAGTTACCTTGTTTTAAACTAGCTTCGATATTTTCGATTAAAGGATCTGTTTTTAGTAACCGTAATTGATCTTCTAAATTACCTGAATTAAGAGGGGTTTTTGTACCTAAACTAATTCTTTGACGAACATAATTTTCTAATCTTGATGCGCCTTCAATTTCAATGGCTTCTATTTGTCCTTCATTGACTTGAATAATAGCAACATCATCAACAATATTTTCAACAATAGCCCTAGTGGTGATATAACCTTGATTGAGATAAAGTTGCGTAATTTGAGCGGATATATTTGCTAAAGTTTCGTTAGTAATGTTTTGATTTTTATAAGGTTGAATAATTGTATTAATTTCATTATTAAAAATACTATTTCCTTTGACTTCAATACTTTTAATATAAACTTCTGAAGAATTGTTCTGACTAATAAATAAAGATTTATTTAACTCAATTTTATTATCTATTATATTTTCAGATTGTATTTGAGTATTAAAATTATTAGCAAATACGGGTAAAATTGAGAATAAAGGAGAGAAGAAAAACGAACTGAGGCTTAGTAATAAAGTTTTTTTATAGTTGTTTTTAGCCATGATTTGATAAATAGTTTTAAAAGATCTTAATTATTTTGAGTTAATTATATAGAATAAAGAGATAATCGTGACAATTTTATTCTTACAAAGTTAGGGGAATTTTATCTCAATATTTACACAATAAAAACCCCTAAAATTTTATGATCTTTAATATTAATAAAAATATCAAAAAAATAAAATTATTATAAGTAAGTAAAGCTAATAAAAAATATTATTAATTATTACCAAGGATTACCAATCATGGTGAAAGGAGCCCAATAAAAAGGATGGGTAAAATCTTCTTTTTGACGAGAAGTTTCGGGTAATCCTTCTAAAGAAACCTCAGATTTAGGAGTAATAATCTTACTACCATCCTCAGTTTTATAAATTTTGCCTGTCAACATATCTAATTGAGTTTGTCTTAAGGCTTCTGCTTTTGTGGTTTGTTGCTTAAGTTGACTATAAAAATCTGTCATCAAAGCTAATGTACCAGTATCGCTCACTTGCCAAACACTACCCATAGCGGTTTTAACTCCAGCTTGTACTGCTAAACCAGCGAAACCTAATTCAGCGATTTCGTTACCAAAAGCAGTTTCACAAGCACTTAACACCATTAATTCCACCAGAGGTTGATTTAAACCAAGAGTACGAATTTCATTTAAGGGTAAACGAGAATTATATAATTGAATAAAACTGTCAGAGGTTTCCGTGGGGTTAAATTCCCCGTGAGTACCAAAATGGACGATGCCATAAGGTTTACGCTCTAAATTAGCCTTGATTTCCTCTAAAGTAAAGTTACCGTTAAGATAACGTTGATAATCTTCTGTAGGCTCATCATTCCACACTTTTTTAATGGTTGGTAATTCAACTCCGACGGCAGGAAGAGGAGTAACTCCAGTATCAGCAAATTGTGATGCACCCATAGCTAAGAGGTTTAAATCTTTAATAGGACGATAACGATTATCATTTAAGTTAAGACTAGGTGCTAAACCACTGCTATATTTTTCTACTAAAAACTGTTGACTATTAGTATCATATAAAGCGGCGATGGGGATAAAACGAATTTCGGCAGGTAAAATAAATAACAAATTAGAGATTTCTTGCTCTTTCAATTGAGATTCAATGGGGGCAATTAACCAACTATATAATTCTGCGGCATTAGTTTTATAATCATCATTAAGAGCAAAATTATCGGATATTTTTGACCATAAACTTGTAGCCGACTCAACTACTTGCTGACGGTTTACAGGAACACTTACTCGAATAGGTTTACCTTTATTCGTAACAATTAACAAGTCTAATTGATCTTCTTGGGCTGGTTTAAAACTGATACTAGGTTGAAGATTGGGTTTATTAATATCAATTTGACTATATTCTTGAGTATTAGTCGCTTCTCTTCGAGCAAATTCTTCATCTAAGTCTCGTGGTTGATAACCTTTAGGAGTAAAACTGACGTAAATAAACGCTGGTTTTTCCGCCGCTTCTTGCTCGATGGTGGTTAAAATTTCTTGAGCTTGAGTTATGGTTGCAATGGGTATCACAGGGGAAGAGACATTAGCATCAAGACGAGTAACCACATTAGGAGGAGTTACTGCGTTATTCGGGTTACTAAAAGGTAAACGACTTAAAAGTTGTACAGCCAAATTACCTTCAGTAGTAGTAACAACATATTCTCCTTTTCCGATGGTAGAGTTTAGATTAGTGATAACTCCTGCCGTACCGTTTCTCGTGCCATTTCCGACAATAAAAGGTAAACGGGGATCTTGTAATACATTATTTTCTGAATCCCCTGGGAATAAATCAATAGTAACTGCCCCTCCTTGACTACCACCATTGCTATTAATACTAATATCGCTATTGTCAATAGTATTAGTTGCTCTGAAATTACCAGTAGTTGATACATCTACATCTCCACCTTTACCATTATTACTAACAGTATTAATCGTACTGACTTGAATATCATTGGGGGCATTTAACGTTACATTCCCCCCGTTGCCTGTACTTCCTGCGGTTTCAATATTCCCAGTGTTTATGGTTGTCGCTGAATTGATGGCGATCGCTGCTCCCGTAGTAGCTGAAGTATTAAGGTTTTTAGTATTGACACTAGAATTATTACTTATAAGAGAAATATCACCGCCTTTGGTAACAATATTTTCGGTGGTAATTTGTTGAGCATTAATATTAACGTTAGTATTGGTACTTGATATGTTTTTAGCAGAGAATGAGCCTTGAGTATCGAAAACAGCGTTTTTAGACAGAATTAGATTACTATTTAAGTTTTGATTTCCAGTAGTAGAAACTAAACCACCGCCAAAGTTAGTATTATTAGCAGTGATAGATAAAATATTTAAAGCCTGATTATTGCCGATGGAGTCATTAATTAAAATATCACTATTACCAGCATTGAGAGTTAAATTTTGATTACCGTTAATGCTGCCGAGAATATCTATATTTCCTCCGACACTGGTTTCATTATTTGTGCGAAGGGTGACATTATCTCCCAAAATAACATTATCATCGATAATTATGGCATTGCCTTGAGTGATAATATCAGCATTTAAAGTAGTAGTAGTTTTCGCACCTTTGATGGTGATGGAAGCGTTATCATTACCGTTAATGGTTTGATTAACATTAATATTACTAGCTTGGAGTATTAAAGGATCATTAACCGTTAAAGGTTCATTAACCGTTATATTACCTAGACTATTGTTTTGTCCGATGGTAATAGTATTAAAGCCATTAGCTTGATTAAGATTGGTAATTACGAATTGAGTATCATTACCGCTACCAATAAAAATATTACCGTTAGGATTAGTTGTTTGTAACAACAAATTACCCGACGCAGAAGAAATTATACCCCCATCAGAAAAATTAACTCCGTTTAAACTGCTCACAGTTAAGTTATTAGAAGCAGTATTAATACTACCTGAGAAATTGATTTTACCTTGAGTACTAATTAAATTTGCGTTGTCCTGAATACTAAAGTTGTTATAATTTTGATTGCCAATGGTAGTTATATTTGCATTACCTAAAGCCGAAAGACTCGCATCTCCTGAATTTAAAAAAGCCGAATTATTGCTTAAACTAAAATTACCCGATGTGGTTAAAGATTGTCCTTGTATTGTGCCATTTACGTTGATATTATTGCCTTGAAGATTTATATTTCCTGAAGTGACATTAGTAGAAGTTAAAAAGGTTAAAATAGGGCCTAGAATAAGATTATTTCCTGAAATATTAACCTCTCCAGAAGATAAAGTGCCAAAAGCGGCTACCGCAGGAATAGTAACATTACCATTATTGCTAGTAATAGAGATATTTCCTGCATTCGTAGCGAAAGAAGTTCCACTGGTAGCAGTAGTATTAACCACACCACCAAAATTAATATCATTTTCCGCCGTTATTATAATATCACCACTGGCTTGATTATTTCTAGCGGTACTAATAGCTAGAGGTTGATTTTCATTAGCTTTTCCAGAGATGGAAACACTGTCATTCGCTTTGATAGTTAAAGAGATAGGATTAGATGAATTAGTATCAACTTCAATGCTTTTTGCTGTGAGGTTATTGGTGGTAAAGATGGTGCTGGTATTCAAAATAACATCATCGTTATAAACTTGATTACCTGTTGTGGTTACGTTACCATTTAATCTAGTTGTACCTACTGCATTGGTAGTTAAATTATTAGCATTAACAGTACTATTAAAACGAGTTACAGCAGTGCTATTAGCGATTATATCTCCCAATATTTGGCTATCACCAACGGCTTGAGAAAAAGTAATATCACCATTACCAGTGTTGAGGGTAAGGTTGTTATTTTCTCCTGATTGACTATTAACTGTACCATTAAAAGTAATACTATTGTTAGTCGTGTTTAAAGCAACATTATTAGCTATTTCCACATTATCTAAATAACGTTGAATCCCCGTAGTCGTAATATTCCCATTAATGATAGTTTTACCATCGCTGTTAGTGATAAGAGTATTTAAACCAGTGACAGAATCCGTAAAATCAGTAATACCATTATTATTACTATTAATAGTTAAGTTATTTGTACCATTTACAGCACCCTTAAAAGTAATGTTATTACCATTAAGGAAAGTATTTTTTTCTAACAATACCGAATTATTAAAAATCTGATCTCCAGTGGTGTTGATACTGTTACCAGTGGAATTAATATTAATGTTGGTTTGTCCAGTAGTGGTAAGACTTGCTAAACCCGTGACACTACCAAGACGATCATCTCCGATGCCATTTCCGAGTTGAATGGTGTTACTCCCATTAATAATGACTTCATGAGGAGTTGCCGAAGTGCGATTAGAAACACTATCAAGAATGATGTTAGCAATTTCTGAAGGAGTCAGACTAGGAAGATTTATGCCACTAAGATTCAAGTCAAAAGAATCTATTTCACCGTTAAAATTAATATTTCTAGCAGTGAAAATAACATTATCATTTAACAGAACTGAACCATTATAAATTTGATCTTCAGTGGTTGTAATATTAGAATTTGCCAAAAGTGGCACATTGGGAGGAATCGAGAGACCTAAAGTTGTAAAGTTACTTAATAATAAACTACCAGATACGGTAAAAGATTGTGCTGAAATTTCTCCTAACACTAAAGTATTTAATCCTGTGATACTAACATCTCCACCCGCACCCGATGCTAAGGGAGAAAAATTACTAATAATTGAACCGACAAGGATATTATTTCCATTTATCTCCACACTACCAGATTGACTAACTCCTGCTGTACTAATAGCCCCTAAGTTAACAAAACCGTTATTACTATCTATTGCAACGTTTCCTGCATTATTGACAAAAGAAGTATCTGTTAATCTTCCTGTATTGATAATGCCGTCAATATTGATGTTTTCGTCAGCATTAAGAGCAATATTTCCGCCACGATTACCTAATGCTGTATCGATAGCAACAGGGATATTTGAGTTAACAATATTTGTGCTTATATCTATATTTCCAATGGCATTAATAGTTAAATCAACTCCGTTAATAGCATTAGGATCAATGGCAATAGTACCGTTTAGGTTAAAATCATTAGTATTAATTACTGTGTCTTTGGAAAGAAAAAGAGTTCGGCCAATATTGGAAGTAATTGTATATTTTTGATTACCGATAGTGCGAATACTCGGATTATTTAGGGTTAATTCAGCTCGGTTAATATTTAGAAAAATGTCAACAGCATTACTGGTAAGATTATTTAAACCGATATTTGCACCAATTCGATCATCTCCTATACCATCACCATAGTTAATATTAGTATTTGCCGTTACAGTTAAATTTTGAGGATTTGTCTGAGAATCAATGGAGTTATTAAAAGCGATATTCTCTCCATTAATTTCAGTATCTTTTGTTAAAATGAGGGAATCATTATAAGTTTGATCTCCTAGGGTGGTTACGTTACCATTTAAAGTAGTTGTACCTAGGGCATCGGTGGTTAAACTATTAGCCTGAAGATTACCATTAATATTGGTTGTATTTGCAACTCGAAGATCTAAATCTCCAGAGATAGAAATATTGGCTGGATTACCCAAACTATCCACATTGTCTAAGATTAAATCATTAATATCCGCTAAAGTAAGATTATTAGTATTTTGAATTCTTACTGTATTAAAATCGTTATTGGTATTGTCAAGGATAATGTCGTTATCATTAGGGTTTAAAGTCGTTAGCCCTCCCACGGTGAGAACCCCATTATCAGTAATTGTACCCTGAGAAGTGATTTCTAATTTACCAGTAATATTACTATTCCCTAATATCAGAGAATTATTTTCGGAAATCAAGACATCTTGGGCATTGACAATCTCTAAGATATTAAAATCATTCGTTCCGCCAAAGGTATCTCTTCCTGCTAAACTGATATTATTCCCATTAGCATTTAAACTGGTTGTACCTCCCACAGTTATGGTAGCGCGAGAAGTCGTACGAACATCAGTAATATTTCCATTGGCGTTTACTGTTAAGTTTCCTGTAACCTTTATTGCTCCTAATCGTATATCATCAGCATCGTTTAGTACTACATTTCTGGCACTACTAATTATCGGATTTCCAATTGTCACATCTCCAAAATTACTAGGAGAAACTGAATCAATAAAAATGTCTTGTTGACTTCCATCCTTGAGAATCAAAGTATTTAAACGAGTATCACCCGTAGTGATAATCGCACCGAAAACACCGATACCGTCATTATTCCTAATGGACTCCCCATCAAGATAAATTGTACCTGATCCAATGGAATTAACTTGAGAATTCTCTTGAATAGATATACCACGGGCGATAGAAAAACCATTAGTCAAACCACTTAACGTGATTCTACCTACATTAGATGTAATTCTAGTTGGATTCGCAGAATCGTCTCCTCCTGTTAGAATACCGGTATTATCGTTAGTGCCATTACCCTCATGAATACCCACTAACTCGATATTTCCCGAACCACTGGATTCAATAATAATGCTGTCATTAGCAACATCTGGAGAGCCGAAACTTATACCATGATTAAGTTGTCCACTAGCTTGGCCAGTTCCTACAAGAGTAATATCGCTATTGACTGTGCGAATAGTAGTATTTCCCTGTAAACTAATTCCAGCGTTACTATTGCCCGTGCCTCCAAAGCCTTTACCTCTTAAGCTGATAAAACCATTACCAGTCGTTTCGATGGTAGCATCTCTCAGGGAAATGCCACTATTCCTGTTATTGGGTTCTAACCCAGTATTGGCTACCCCGATGGCAGGAGTTGTTAAGGGATTTATGCCACCGCCCAAAATAATATTACCGCCATTGGCTCGAATAAATGAGCCTTGATTCATGATTATAGAACCACCATTGAGGGCATCTCGATCAGAATTGAGAGTTACATTTCCTCCATTGGTAGTGAGACCAACATTATCATTAACTTGAATAGAATTATTTGCCCTTGCCGTCAAATCAACATTAGGATTAATAACATTAACATTAGCTGCAAAAGTTATATTATTATCTGCATCGAGCAATATATTGGTTAATTGAGATCCCAACTGTATGGCATTAACAATACTACCATCTGGAGTGCTAAGATCATTTGATATAATTATATTTGTAGGATCTAATAATAGTGTACCCATCGTCCCATTAGTAGCAGTGGTATCAACTTTTCCGTTAAAGTTAAGGTTTTCTTTTCCTGATACTTCTACAAAACCACCGTTACCGCCATTAATTCCGCCTTTGGTTTCAATTTCTCCTGTAAAAGTTGTATTTTTATCCGCCCAAATTATTACTTTTCCACCTTCTCCACTAATATTAGCATTTGCCTTAATAGTACTATCTTTATCAACTACAGTAATTTGAGAGTTAGGAATTGTACTTTTTCCTTGAAAATCGCCTCCGATTAAAACTTTTCCGCCTCCTGTCGCTCCATTTGCCTCAATTTCCCCGTTTATTACCCCAACTTTATTACCTAAAACAGTGATTTCTCCTCCCAAATTATCGGAAGATGTACTGATTTTTCCTGATGCGATGGCTATTCCCGTTTCGTTAGGTATCTTCGTATTGCCTACTTGTATTTGAGGGTTAATGCCATTAACCCCTAGATTATTATTAATGGTGATATTGGGAGTATTAATTCCTGCGTTATTTGCCCCTGTTAATAAAGTGGGTAAATCTTGGGGGGTGAACCCGAGTAAATTTCCTTGCTCATCTTTAGGTATATCAATCTCTAAGCTCAATAAACTACCTTCGGGGGTTATTTTTATCCTTGATGTGCCTTCAACCGCCTGTATATTGATTTTTCCTTGGGGTGTCTCAATAGTACCAGTATTGATAACGTTACCACCGACAAGGTTGATATTGCTTCCTTGCGCAACTTTCAACTTTCCTGCGTTGATGATACTTCCGTTTTGATTGTTGTTAAAAACAAAATTGGTGGGATTGCCTGTTAAGTTTTGATAGTCGTTACTGCCGATGGCGTTTAAAATACCGTTATTAAAACCAATGCCTGTAGCGGTGGTGGCGGTAAAATCTGCTGGTACGTTTATACTAGCACCTTGTCCAAAAACGATACCTGCTGGATTCATTAAAAAGAGGTTAGAGTTACCTCCCACTACTTGAATTAACCCATTGATATAAGAGGGATTTCCTCCTGTTACTCTGGTGAGTATGTTTTGAATGTTGGGATTTGTCAGAAAAGTTGCTATTTGTTGTTGACTCAAACCAAATTCTCGAAAACTATGAAATAAGTTTTTCCCGTCTCTGGATAATGTATTACCATCTATGGTTATGCGATCGCCATTTTTAGTAACAATAGTAGCAGTGTCACCATCGGTAACAATTTGTTGAGCATGGGCAAATCTTGTATCAACAATGCCAAGAATTGATAATATGGCAATAAATAAACTAAGTTTTCTGAACATAAACTTTACCCAAAACAAAACAGGAATTAATAATATCGTTATTATTGTAATAACTCTTTAATTTTCCGTCAATAGAATTAATAATTTTTTATTTTATCTTAACAATATACTACTTTTAGTAATAATCTTATTTTTAGCTATTAAGAAGTTGAATAAAAAAAATTTAATAATGTTACTTTTCAGTATGATCATGTTGGCTTCTTTTTTCCATTTTTGGCGAATTCTCTTGTTGGGGAAAATTAATAATAGTATTGGTAGTAATCAAGAAGTTATAACGATAAAAAAAATACCCAATAATAATTCTGAAATTCCGCAAAAAACTGAAAAAGAAAAAGCCTTAGAAAAAATTGCCCAAGAAACTAATGTTAGAATTTTTACAACGGATAATAATATAGAAACAGGCGGTAGTGGAGTTTTAATTAAGAAAGAAAATAATACTTATTTCGTCGTCACAAATAATCATGTTATTAATGATATAAATACGCCCTATAATATTTCTACTTATGATGAAAAAATTTATAAAGGAGAAGTAATTAAAGATAAGAATAATAATCTTAATCAAGAGGATTTAGCTTTATTAAAATTTGATAGTTTAGAAGACTATAATATTATCAAGATTTCTCAGAAACCATTGATGAATAATGAGGTTATTTTAGCTAGTGGGTTTCCTTTTGAAAAAAACTTGAAACAATCACAAAAGTTATATTATACTATGGGAAAAATAGAAATAATTTTAAGTAAGGCTTTAATAGGGGGTTATCAATTTGGTTATACCAACTTAGTTCATAATGGTATGAGTGGAGGTTCTATTTTGAATGAAAAAGGCGAATTAATTGGACTTAATGGATTAGGTAAATATCCTATTTTTGGCAATCCTTATATTTATGAAGATGGTTTAATAATTGATGAGAAAGAAAATAATAAAATGAGTGAATTAAGTTGGGGAATACCTGGAAAAAAAATAAAAAAATTTATAGAAAATAATAATTAATAAATTCTTATTAAGATTTTTGTAAAACTAATTTGATAATGATTAAATAATTAAAATGCCACCAAAAGCTGATAAGTTACAACAAAATATAGAAGGAATTAAAAGTTTTTTAAATAGGAAACTAATTTATTATCCTGAATTAAGTAATACTATTAGTAAAATTAACAATATTGAGAGTATTTTATCAGAAAAAAAATTAACTTTACAAATTATTGGTAATCAAGAATATTTGACTCAAGCTATATTTGACTTAATTAGTAAAAATCAAGAGTTTACTCAAGGTTATAAGATTAAATATGACTTAATTCCTGATATACCAAAAGAAACTAAACCAGAATATATTTATAAATTAAAAGTAGCTAATTATGATGATTATATAGAAGAAATTGAGTTAAAAAATGAAGATATTTATACTCTGGGAAGATGTCCTGATTTAAACTTAGTAATAGATGGTAATATTTATCGGGGAATTTCATGGAAACACGCAGAAATTAAACAAATTGTTAATAAAAATGATGAAAAAAAATGGCAAATTAAGGATTTGAATAGTAGTAACGGTATTTATGTTAATGGTCACAAAATTATTGATTCCTATATTTTACAATCAAATGATTTAATTACTTTGGCAAATGATCAATTAAATTCTACTATTGCTGGTTATATTTTTACGGAAGAAATTATCATCGATGACAATAATCTAAATAATGCTTATTATGATGTTATTAATTGTGATTTATTATTATTAGTCACAGAATATAAAGCTAATCTTTCTCAAGAAATAACTGATTTTTTAACAACTTTAGATATTACGAAAATATCAAAACAATTTTTAATTCTTGATGTAGATGAGGATAAAAAAGAAAATAACTTAGATGAAACTATTAATAATTATCAAAGTTGGTTAGATACTCAAAATTTTGATTATAAAATAGATTTTTTCCCTGTGGATTTAAAACCTTATTATGAGGAAGATTATCAAGGAGAATTATCTAAAACAATGCAAAAAAGACTAGATAAATTTATAAAAGGTTTAGGAAATGTTATTAAGCGTCAACCAGAAAATATTTTAGCGAAAAGGTTAAGTTTAGATTTAATACCTTTAGTATCTCCTTTAGAAGGAATTTTAGTGAAAGAAGATGAAGAATTTAAGGAAAAAATAACAGCTTTACAGATAAAGTTACAAGAAATAACAGCAAAAAATTGGAAAGATATAACAAAAAAATCTTTAGGAGAAGTTAAAGAAGAAAAAGAGAAGTTTTTTAAGCAAATTAAATCTGATTTAACTCAAGGAAAAGCGGCGATACTAGATAACTTTAGTAAAAAAAGTATTATTTGTCAAATTCAAAATTTTGTTGAGGAGTTACAACCAATAATTTTTAAAAAAGAAGGACAATTCTATGTCAAATTAGGGACTTCTCAAGGAGATAATAATACAGATTTAAACGAAATAATTATTAAATTTTCAACTTCAAATATGGAAAAATGGGCATTAAAAGAATGGGATAAAATTTTAAATATTTACGGTAATGATGGTTTAAATGGCTTATTAAATCGTTGTTATGACATTATCAATATTATTCCTAAATTGTTTAATGAATCTCCTTTTCACCCTCCATCAGAATTAGATATTAAAAATAATTTTATGGTTTCTTTTATGGGTATAGAAAGTGATATTCGTCACAAACAAGTGTCTATGGCTGGTTATATAATGAAAAGCATTAGATCAAATATGATGCAAATTATGATGATGGCTACCATGATTTTTGCATTATTAGGTCAAAAAATGGGTAAAAATGAAATGTTTGGACAATTATCTAAAGTGTTTAAACAGTTTCCTTTTTTATTAGGTTTAGCTATTTTTGCCTTAATATTTTTCTTAATTACTTCTTATAATCAAGATAATAATTTAAAGTTAGAAGAAGCCTCAGAAAAGTTAAAAAAAGAAGTTAGTAGTTATTATCAATCCTTTAGTAAAAACTTGTTAGAAAAAATAATTCAAGACATAAATTTAGCTTTAGAATATGAAGCAAATCGGATTGATAATTCTTTAGAAATAATCCAAGAAACCTATAATGAATATATTATAGATATGGAAAAACAACAAATTCAAGTTAAGGCTAATTTAGATAATTTTAGAGAAAAAGAAAAGAATTTAAGCAAGGAAATTGTTGAGTTTAAAAAGTTAATTAGAAATTAATTATTGACATAATAAAGGACTATCACGACAAATATCTATTACTTTATCATCTTTAGAAGGTTTATTATTAGTATTGTTAGTTTTATTATTACTATTACTATTATTATTATTTACATTGCTATTTTTTTGTTTTTCTTCTAAACATTTTTTAGCATCATCAACAATTTTTTTACCTTGTAATAACCAATAATTTGAACCTTGAAGTTGACTTACAGTTTCAATTGCTTCTTGACAATTACTATATTCTAAATCTCTTTGGGCTTGTTGAATTATATTACTATTAGTTTGATTTTCTTCCTTCCATTTACTAGCATTAATTAACCCAGCTTGACGAATTTCGCCATCAGGAATAGTATCAATTTCTTTTAAAGCATCTTCGAGTTTACCTTCTTCTTTATATAAATTTTGGGCTTTTTCAAATACTGCGGTACTCCAATTTTTGATGAATATTTGTGCTTGATTAAAGTTAGGATCATTTTTAGGAATTTGAGCTATTATTTCTAATGCCGAGACATAATTAAATAAATCCGCTTGTTTTTGTGCTTCTCCTAAACGACATATTCCTATATATTCTAAGGCTTTGGGCGTAATAGCGGAATCATTTTCTGTCTTTTTAGTCTCAATTTCCTCAAAACACTCTTGATAGGCTTTATTTTTAGATTTTTCTTCTAATTGCTTTACTAATTCTTGCTCGATTTGTTTTTGATGAGCTTTTTCTTTAAAATTTATATAGTAAGCTCCTCCTGTAGCCACTAAACCGATAATTAAAGCAGTGGTAATAGTTGAACCTACAGAAGATTTAAACCAGTCTTTTATTTTGTCTGAATTTTGCGGAAGTTGATTATTCGTCACCATAGTGGGAGAAGATTCAATTTTTTCTGTGGGATTGACATTATTATGTTGATTTTTTTGTTGTTGATAAATATCTAAATCTTCCATGACACTTTGTGCGGATGGGTAACGCTTTTTAAAGTGATAACGAGTCATTTTTGCTAAAATAGCCCGAAAAACGGGATTTATCTGTTCACATTGCCAAATTATTTCTCCTTCTTCATCTTCCTCAAAATCCATAGGATTAACTCCTGTTAAGGCTTGAATAGCAATAATTCCTAAAGCGTATATATCACTGTTTTTATAAGGTTTCCCCCTAGCTTGTTCGGTGGGCATATAACCACGAGTACCCATGGCTACAGTTGGATCTACTAATCTACTTTGTTCAATTTTAAATTCTTTTACCGCACCAAAATCGATTAAGACTAATTTATTATCTCCATGACGACGAAGAAAATTATCTGGTTTTACGTCTCGGTGAATGATACCTTGACTATGAATATCCCCTAAAATCGATAAACCGTCATATAATAAGTTGATAACTTGTTCTTCTTGCCAAGGTTGATTCGGGATTAATTCTTGCCGTAAAGTATGTCCTTCGATATACTCTTCTACTAGATAAAATTCCTCTCCTTCTTCAAAATAATCAATGAGATGGGGTATTTGGGGATGAGTTAATTTTTTAAGTATTTCTGCTTCTTGACGAAATAAACGCCGTGCATGGGAGATAAAACTGGGTTGATTAGAAATAGGATGAAGTTGTTTCACCACGCATTGATTATTGGTGGTTTCGTTTACTACTAAATAAACACTGCCAAAACTACCTCTACCAATTTGCTTAATCATTCGGTATGGCGGGGGTAATTTATTTTGCGTTGGTGTATGATCCATAGTAAAATTAGAGGAATTGCTAGGATAACTTAGGCAATAAGAGTTTACAAAACTTTACCATAGACCGTGACATTTAATCACAAAGAATCGCAGGACAATTTTCCATGGTAGGTTGAGAAGGTAAAGGCTTAGGAGAAACATTATCGGGATTATTTCTAATTTCTACATTAGTATTAATATTGGATGTTTCCATTAAAGGTGCAACTTCTAAATAACCAAGTAAATCAAAAGAAGGTCCTGGTGGTCTTGTTATAGCCGGTAAGTTAACATCTCTAGCGGCTTGAAATAAATTGTTTAAGACTTCTTTCGGGTTATCGCCTGATTCAAGAGTTAAAAGCAGTCCATCTTGTAAACATTGTCCTTGCATCCCCGGTTTATTTGTAGCAGCGACACAGATAATATTATATATTTTTTGATTGGCAAGAACAGTTTTTCCTGTGGTAATTTGTTTTAATGTACCATTATCAGAAAACTTTTGAAATCTACTGGTAACTTCTTCACATCTTTTTTGTGGTGTCCAGCCTGAACCTCTAAAGTAATCACTTTCCCACACAACTAATCTAATTCTACCTCTTTTCGTATCAACTACAGTGGTAGGAATTCCTTTATCATTAATACAAGTATAAATATTTTTAGTCGGTTGTGCTTGAGCAACATTTTTGTTTATTCCTGTCAATAAAATACTAGCAGTAATAACTATTTTACAGAAAAACTGAATATTCATAGGATTAATTTTTTTTACTAACTAATTTGATCATAATCTTTTTTCTTTGATTATAAGCTAAAGTTTAATTACAAAGAATTGAAGGACATTCTTGACTATTTTCTTCTTCTTTTTGGGTAGTTTTTTCCTCATTATTATTAACGGTACTTAAACAAAAATTATGCCCAAACAAAGCCCAAACTTGCTTTATAATTAGTAAATACCTCAATATTATCTTTTAACCATTGAAAAAAGCGAAAAGATATGGCGGTGCGAAACGCTTCTAAGGCTTCACCAAA
>NZ_JBGSUU010000121.1:0-8444 GCF_041753295.1 Geminocystis sp. | reverse complement strand
GGTTAATTTTCTTAGTCATCCGTGGTTGGGAAAAAGGGAATACTCTCAAAATATTAACATTTATAAGGCTTTCAGCTATTTGTTAATTTTTATTACTATTATCTTGACTTTTTGTTGATTTATTTAACTTCTAACGAATGGTCCTTAATTGAGCGGTAATATGAGAAAATCCACTATTTAAGTTTCCAGCACCTAAATTTAAAACGACTAGCTTACTCATTCGATCATTTTGATTATTAATATCTTTAATCTTACGGTAAAAGACATGATTAAATCAGTAAAAATAATTAGGGGTTGATGAAAAAGTCGAATGATGAGGATAGCAATAGAAAATGGGCAATGGGCAATAGTTTTCTGGTTTGTTCAGCAAAGCTTAATTATAATATAAAATTTACACAATACAAAAATTAGTTACTAAAAAAGGTTAAATAATCGAATATTTCTTGAGTAGAAAATTGCCAATCTGACAATAAAGATAACATAGGTAATAATTCATTATTTTGTTTTATTTGAGGTTGTTGATTGGGTAAAAAAATCATCACAATTTTTTCTTGAGGATCTATTAACCACCCTAATTCTGTACCATTATTTAAGGAAAATAAAATATTATCAATAACCCGAATAGAACTTTGTTGCGGTGAAAGAATTTCAATAACCCAATTAGGTGCAATCTCAATACTATTATTTATTTCTCCTTGTTCATCTTGAGGGATATTTTGCCAAGAAATAACACTAATATCAGGTACGATCGATCTTTGGTTAAAATTGCAACGCAATTCCGTAAAAGCACAGCATTTTTTTTCAGGTAAACCTTTCTGATTGATAGCAGTAGTTAAAAAAGTTTGAATGGTACTATGTTTTCCTTTAGGCATAGGTTTTTGATAAATATAACCATTAATATATTCTTGAATTGGTTTGGTTTCAGGTAATTGTAAAAATTCTTTGAGATTAATTTGTACTGGTGTTTGAACAAACATAATTATTAACTTAAATCAATAAAGATTGTTATTTTTATTGTCAACTATTAAGAAAAATTCGTGATTATCTTTTTTCAGCTACTTTAATATTAAAATTATTTTCTAACCAAGAAAGATCTAATTTCCAATTATTTTGGCTTCGTTTTTGCCATTGACTCCAAACGGTTGTTAAATATTTTTCAACCTCTAAATTTGACCAATTATTAACTTTAGCTAAATGTTTTTTTGCTTCCGCTTCTTTTCCTCTAACTCTTGCTAATCCTATATGTTTTACTTGATGACAACTGGGGCAAAGGGCAGTTAATCCTATTAGTTTTTGAATATATTTTTCATCGTCATAGTGCCAAATTTCGTGACATTCTACGGGATGTTTTTCTCCTACTCCTCCACAAATTTCACATTTATAATTGGCTTTTTTATAGGTGTCTTTTCTGAGTATATCCCATATTTTCCCATCAACATGATCTCTGACATTGGAAAACCAACAGGTTTGCGGTACAAGTTCGATCGATAGTTTACACATATTTTTGGTGATATTTAATTTTCTTTGAGTATGAAATATTAAAATTTTCAGTATTTATTTAATTTTAAGATTTTGATAGCCAAAGATTTAGCACTATTTTTCTTTAAAAAGTTTTTAAATAGGGTTAAAATAAAATCTACTAATATTAAGCAACTTGAAATTGAGATGTGATAATTTCTTTATCAAAATCAAGAACATCAGAAGAATTTAAAGCATTTTCAATCAATTCAACCATAGAAGTTTTTTGATTATAAAGTATTACTAAATGATCTCTTGCTCTTGTCATGGCTGTATAAATTCCTGCTTTTTCGGTGAAATCTGCTTCAGGATTACTAAAACACTCGGCTTTATCTACTCCTGCAATAATTACAGCGTCAAATTCTACACCTTTTAAGGCATTCCATGAGTCCACGATAACATTTCGATGGTATCTTGAAAGTTAATCCACATAATAGTTATTTCAACTTATTAATTTTGTTCTTACTTACATATCAGGAGAAGTTAAAAAAAATATGCAGAATCAAAAAAATGACCTGCATACTTTCAGTTAATTAATTAGCTAGTTTGAAATCCCAATAAACAGTAGTAATGGACAAAAATTCCTCCTCCTTATCTATAGGGGCAATAATGCGTAAACCTCGTAAATGATCGATCGCCCGTTCATACATCGTATTTCGTAAGCATTTATCGAGCAGTGTCCATGTAGGAGCGTTACTATGGAATTGATATTTACCATAAGCCAAAGCCACTCGAATCATATTGACATTAATTGCTCGTTGTTGCATCCGTCTTTGAGTATGATTTTCATCATGGTATGTACCTGTAATTACAAACTCAGGAATTTCCACGATTTTGGGATCTTTTTCTACGAGAAAATGCAAAGTTTTGCTGAATTTCATAGTATTACCAACCATTAATTTCACTTCCTACTTATTTATCAGGAGAGAAATGAGAAATTATGCGCAATGAAGCTATTTTTTTTCAAATCTCTTAAGTGAATTATTGATTTGTGTCGATAAATAAGTCTTTAAATAGCGATACAGAAATAATAATGGTTTTTCCAATTTCTCTGACTTCCTCAAAATCCTTGTCGCCTGTAATTAAAAAATCTGCTTGGGATGCGATGGCACAACTAATAAATTTAGCATCCTTTTGATCTCTAGGAAAATCAACTTCATTATCAACTTTTATCAATTTTGTGATGCTATGAATTTTAGTTAACCATTTTTGTTTAATTTCATCATTTAATTTTAATTTAGGGCGATTTAAAACTTCTTGATATTCATGTAAAATGGTAGGAGATACGATCCATTGATAGCTAGAACTATTACTAATAAAATTAATAACTATTTCTGGATTTTTTCCTTTTAAAACAGCAGAAACAACAATATTTGTATCAATAATAACTATTCTCATTTACCTTCTCGATAAGCATTAATTTCATCCTGAATTTCATCTTCAGTAATATTTTGAATATCGGGTAACGATCGAGTTATTTGAAATAATGTTTTTAATTCTTCAGCTTTTTTTTTCTGCTCATAATCTATTTTATTAGAATCTTCTACTTGAATTTTCAATATTTTTTCTGCTAGTAATTGTTTCGTTGATTCACTAGCTTTGAGTCCATTTTTTTTAAGAGAATAATTAATTTTATTAATCACTTTTTCTTTTTCAGATATTAATAATAAACCTTCAATAAAAATATCTTCTGGACTTCTGTTTTCGTTGTGAATGAGATATTGTTGATAAAAATTTTCTTGTTCTGGTGTTAAATTTAAAGTAATTTTCATGATGTTACTTTATAGAGTTATATAGAAATTTTTTTAGCTGTCTTTTTCTCATCTTATTCCCACGGTGCTTTATGATTGAGTAAATAAGATAATTTTTCGTTGTCGGTGGGAGAAGCATTTAAAATGTGATTAAACACTTTCCATTGTCTCTCATCTAAATCGATTAAATCTTTTTGACTTGATTCGATTCCCAGATTGATGGTTTCTGAGGGTTTATTTTTTTCGGCTTTACTAACTTTCATAGCAATCTCAAGTATTATTCTCTACATTGTAAGGAAATTTTTTAATGTTTGTCGATAATTTACTCTTAGTTTTAGTAATAATACGATTCAAATACTTTCTGCACTAATTCACCATTTAACTTTAAAATCTCATCAGTTAGGCGGATAATTTCAATGTTTGGCAAGGCTTGAGAACGTACTTCATTGACGATATTAATTGCTTCTTGAATATCTTTAGTTAAATGAGTAATAATAGCCAAAGCTATAGCGGTAGAGCGACTTACTCCCTCATGACAGTGAATTAAAAGTGTTCCTTCTCCCTTATATTTTTCTTGAAAATTATCGGCAAAATCTAGCACTTCATAAATTATATCTTTGGTGATAATTTCATGTCCTAATTGATAATTTTCTGACCAAACATCGTCAAAATCTAATTCTAAAACACTATGACGATTTTCTTCTTTTTTTTCTTCAATGGAGCTAGGGGCATAAATTCGATAACCCGGATTCATAATAGAAATAACCGCATCTGCATCATCAATATAGTCGTTAACTTCAGGCACACCGCAAATAATAATTTCTACCATAAAATTTTTAAATTTAAAGCAACATTTATTTATCAGGATAAGATTGAATTTTTATGCAAAAGTTTTATCTTTGGATTGATATAAGATCAAGAATTAAAGGTCATTTAACCAATTTTGAATGACACTGAATAAATTAATTTGATTAGGTGAAAATCCTCGTATAAAAGAAGATACTGATTCATTTGTTACCCAACCAATATTAACGGCGTTACTTATCTTTTGGCAGAAGTTAACTAATTCTGAATATGGTTCATGATTATAAAAAATTAGGGCTATTTTCTCTTTTTTTACCCATTGTTTTATTTTTGCAATAATTCTTTTTAATTGGGGTGCATTATTAATTTCTGGAATGTCTAAATCTTCGGGAAAGACTTGTTGATATATTTGATAAGAAATTTCTTGGGTAATTGCATCCTGATCTGTTTCTCCTGCTAAACTAAAGAGATCAATTATGATAGGATAAACTGCTTCAGTAGGTTGTAATTGTTTTAAAGAATTAACACTAATTTGTTGCTGTAAACTTTGAGTTAAATTATTTTCCCCAATGGGCATAATTTCTCGCATTTCTGGGTGAATATTCGGTTGACAATGCCATGCTTGATAAAATTCAGGATAGTTAATACCCTTTGCACAATTCCATAAAATATCCCAAGTAGCTATCTGAATATCATATGTATATTTTTTATTTATGCCTTTTTTTAACGTTTTAATAATTTCCGCATATCTTTTTGAATAGTTTTGATTTTTCAAAAGGCTAATAAATTTTTCTAAAAAGTAATTTTCATCTTTTTTAACATTATATTCTAATGCTAATTGATTATCTTCAAAACTAAAAAAATTACTATTATTAATTAAGTATATAAGAGCATCTATAATGTATAAATTATTAGCTGAAATTTTTGATAAATAATTAATTGCGTCTAATTTTCTGGTGATAGTAATTTCATCAGAGACTTCTAAATCATCTAAATAATTTTCTAGCCAAGTTGTTATTTTAGATTCTAAAGAGGAACAATTAATTAATTTTTCTTGATTAGAAAATCTCAGATATAAGTCAATAATCTTTAAGTTAATTTGCTTATCCAAGTTTTTATTAAAAATGTAATTAAATGTTTCGGAAATACTTTTAATATTATTCTCAATAATAAACTCTTTATTAGTAGATATTCTCTGTAAAAGTTGTAAACAATCTATAATAATATCAACATTATTGTTATATGTATTTAAAATAAATACTACATTATCAAGAAGTATATTTAATAAATCATTAATGTCATTAATATCGTTATATGAGAAATTATGATTTAAAAGGTTTAAACATTGACTAATAATTTTTAGATCATCTTTTTTCAACAAGTCTATGAGAATAGAAAGTAATTGTTTAATATCCTCTTGTTCATAATCATATATATCTTTTAAATATTTTAATTCTGAATTAATTTCTGTTTCTAACCCATTTCTAATTGGAAGCTCTTCGTCAAGACCACAACTATAACAAATGTTTGATGTCAGAAATTTTGTGGGGATATATTCTTTGATAAAACTTATGTGATCTACTTCACGATAATGGCTTTTATCTGTTCCCTGAAATAATGTAAAAGATGGTATATATCCACCTGACTCTTCAGATCTAATTTTTTCCATTCTCTCATAAAAATATTTATGAAAATTTTTATCATTTTTTAAAAGTTCTTCAGCTATTTTATTATTAGGATTAATTATTAACAATATTTGTGCAATACAAGTTTTATAATAGCTATACACATCATAATCATCTGGCAAATAAGAGAGATACCAACAATAAGAATCAGGAGTAAACCTGTAATTAGGAACATTAATACCTTCAAAATCTTTGTTAATAATCTTCATCAATAATTGATTCAATATTTCTATTGATTTAGTCTTTTTATATAAAACTTTACTCCAAATTTCTAAATCTTTTAAAGTTAAGTTTTCTAAAATATATAAGATAAATGGGCTTTTTATAATGTTTAATAAATAGTTACTTAGTTGATGATGATTAGCTTCTAATAATATTTGTTTATAATCTAAATTCCAAGGCAAATATTGGGTATTTTGAAAATTAAAACTATCAGAATAAGAAATCCATTTATTTTGTTTATTATCGACATATCCAAAGGAATTTTTAATAACAAGTTCAATAATTTTTTCACTTAAAGTACAGTTTTTATATTCACTAATGCCCATCCCCGCTGAAAAATTTGCTCGATGTTGATAAAGAATCCCCCCAAAATCATATAAAGTCTCAATTAACTCCTCTTTTTCCTCATCATTAATATCATTTCTTCCTAACCATAATAAATAAACTTCCTTCCATTGAGGCTCAAAAATACGGTAAATTCCCTCACTGGGATTATCAGGAATATGGGTTAAGAAAAAGTGCCAATCATCAATAGTTAACGCCGCAAAATACTCTTGAAAAGTAGGATGATAAAAAGCATAAACCACCTCATCGGGATTTTCCGCCGCCACTCCCACTTGATTTAACCAACCTAAATCAATGGCTAAGTTAAATAACTCCGAATCTTCATCCCCTAAGTATTGACAAACCTCGGTATGGGTTAAGCGAAAACGAGAATTAGATTTATCAATGGCTTCTCTGGCTAATATTCCTAATGCTTGGTTTAACTCCCTTCTTTGTTTAGCGGTAGTAGTAAAATACTCCTCTTTCCATTCATAAAATACCTTCACAAACTGTTGATATAAACCTGCTTTGGTTTCGGGTAAATCTCCCTGTCTTCTCTGCCAAAAACTACATAATAAGGTTAATCGCAGGGGATTTCGCACTAAATCTTTAATTCTCTCTTTTCCCGTTTGATTTAAGGCAGATTCTAAGGATTCCGCTAAATCTGGTTGACGACTAAACCATTTATTGACAAACTCCTCTCTTAACTCCTCCGACACATCCAAATTGCGGTAAATATCAAACTCTTGTAGGTAATTTTTCCCTGCATCCCAAACATTCACCCGACAAGTGATAACGATTTTGGCAGAAGTTAACCACCCTCGCAGTTGATGATTAATTTCGGCTAAGGGATTAGTTTCCCCCATTTCATCTACACCATCAAGTAATAACCACACTTGCCCTTGATTAAATAATTCTACCAATTCATTTTCTTGCTCTGGTGTCACTCTTGCTACTTTTAAAGCGTCTTTTAACCAGATTTGCAATAAATATTCTTCGATGGTTTTCCCTTGTAAATCCGCTAAGGATACCCATACAGGAATCTGATTTTGACTTAATACCCAATGTGGGCGATTTTTTGTAATTGAGTGGTTTTTCCCGCCCCCGGTTCACCTATAATAGCGATACGTTTACCTTTACTTTTTGGGCTTTCTCCTTTGGCTAATACTTCTGAGAAAAATTCTTCATGGCTATATTCACGGGTGATTTCTTCGGTTTCTTCTTGTTTTTGTCTATCGTTATGATTACTTGAATCAATATCATCAAAATCAATATCAACAATTGTGGTGACGGTGGAAAATTTATTGCCAGAGTTATATAAAGTTGAGCCTTTTTCTGCTTCTATTGCACCACTATTTTTATCTTTTTTCTCTTTCTTTTTCCGCTCTAATAAGCCTAATGGTACAAAAATATCATCTAAGTTAAATCTTTCTTCATTAAGGGTTAAGGGATTACTGGTTAAATTTTTTTGTTTGCTAATTTTTTCTTGACAAATATTAAGCCAATTTACTGCTTCTGATTCAGGCTTAATTATGGAGAAGGGATGCCAGTTGCTATCGGGATGCTGAAATAATATTGGTAGCCAACTCGCACCAGCATATTTCCCTTCCAAGCCTTGTAATTTTTCTTGCGCTTCTCTTTTGGCTATTTCGATGGTTTTGCCTTCCGTTAAACTTTGTAAAAAGTATTTAAGAAAATGTTGAGCGACTTCGTTAGGCACATCTTCCTGCATGACGATGATTTGGGGTAGCTGTAAATCGGCTAAGGCGTTGGCTAATCCTAAACCGTCACAGGAATTAAAGATTGCTAGTTTTAATCCTTGTTGAATAGCCCGTTGTAAACTATATTTTAATTGCTCAATGGTAATATTTTCTTGAGAGTTAAGGGCTATTTCACCGCTAATATGATTACTTTTACTATGCCCTGCAAAGAATAATATATCCCATTTTTCATCCCATAATTGTTCGTTAAATTCTTGTCTCGATGGCTCTTGTAAAAATTTTGGCGTTGCTGAATTAAGGTATGATTTTTAGATAAAGGGGTCAAATTATCAAAAATAAAAAAATGATACAATGTCCAGAGTGCGGGTCTAAACATATTCACAAAAATGGAATTAAAAAAGGAAAGCAAAATCATCTTT